>NZ_KV821914.1:0-341 GCF_001815785.1 Corynebacterium sp. HMSC056F09 | reverse complement strand
GCTTCTGGTGATGCCACCGACGTGGAAATGCCGGAGCTGGGTGAGTCTGTCACCGAGGGCACCATCACCCAGTGGCTGAAGTCCGTCGGCGACACCGTCGAGGTCGACGAACCGTTGCTCGAGGTCTCCACCGACAAGGTCGACACCGAAATCCCGTCCCCGGTCGCCGGCACCCTCGTTGAAATCCTCGCCGAGGAAGACGACACCGTCGACGTCGGCGCCGTCATCGCCCGCGTCGGCGATGGCTCCGCCGCAGCCTCCGAAAAGCCTGCCGCCAAGGAAGAGGAAAAGAAGGAAGAGCCCAAGGCCGAAGAGAAGAAGGAAGAGCCGAAGGCAGAGGA
>NZ_KV821913.1:0-11876 GCF_001815785.1 Corynebacterium sp. HMSC056F09 | reverse complement strand
GACACTGCTACCAAATAGCCGGTCGCAACAGAGAGAGGAACAGCCGCTGAGAAAGAAGAGTGCAGCGGCAAGAGAGAGAAATCGCTTCATCACAGGTCCTAATGATATGCCGTGGTGTGCGGTGAGCACGCATGCGATTTCACTGATAGAGTTACGCCTTGTGTTCCCTGGTATTCTCGCTTCCTTGCTCTCCATCATCGTGACAGTGACGTCCTCCCTGTTTGGCGCCCCCACTTCTGCGAACGTCCCCGGGGTTCTACAGGCAACGAGCACGGTTGCAGCCAGCGATGACCGCGTCGCGGCGCTGTGGCGAAACGGCAAACGCGAGTGCTCCGCGGGGTACATCGGCAATGATTGGTGGCTTACTGCTTCACACTGCTTGGGCCGCGACCTGCGTCTCACGCAGGCGGATGGTGACAACGCCAAGGTGCTCGCCTCCACCCCGGTAGCAGAGAAGTCGGACGTCGCCCTGCTGAAAGCGGAACCCATGGACGCGGAAGCCTTCGAGTTGCCCTCGCGGCCGCTGCGCGTCAATGACTCGCTCTTCCTCGTGGGCTACGGAGGGATGCACAATTTTGCCTCTGAGGCCGTGGTCCGCGTCGAAGAGACTGGGGTCGCTGGGGAGATTCAAGGCTACGATTTCGATAATCTCATCCAATCGCGCTCCATGTTTGCTTCGCGCACGTGCAACGGAGATTCCGGCGCGCCGCTCTACCAGGACACCATGATCTTCGCGGTGCACACCGGCGGTGAAGAAAACGAGGAGTGCACCGATGGCACGCGCCGTCACATGTGGCACAGCGAAATCTATCCGAATCTGCAGTCTCTGCGAACGCTGATGGATAGCTACGATGACTTCGATTCGCCCGCAGCATTCGAGGAAGCAAAGAAACACGCCCAGACCCAAAAGAAAGAATCCAAGCGCTCCAGCAGCTTGAGCAGCCTTTCCTCCTGGTAGTTCGGCAGGCATACAGGAACCGTACAGCAGATGCTCAGGGATCGGCGATAAGCTGTCTCCTTATGAAAAACGGCTTCCTGCAGCGTGCCTTCCTCGCTATTCTCCTCGCCACTGCGGCCCCCGTTCCGGCCCATGCTCAAACCATGGAGACCTCCGCCGCGCAGGGTCTCGGCATCAACGATCCCGACTGCCAGCCCACGGGTCCTGTTACCGAGCCGGTCGTTTTGCTGCACGGAACCTCGGCTAACTCGGCTGAGTGGAACGACCTCATCCCGACACTCAAGGACCAGGGCATGTGCGTCTGGGCCTTCGATTATGGCGCCGAGGACGTGGCCTACCAGAACGCCTATGACTACCTGAAGGGGATTTCGGATCTAGAATCCTCTGGGCGCGAAATAGCCAGGCAGATAGAGCACATCCGGGAGGTCACCGGAGCACACAAAGTAAACCTCGTGGGCTTCTCCCAGGGCGGCCTGCACACCAAGACCTTCACCCAGCTCTACGGTTCGCCCGATGAAGTGAACCGCGTGGTCACCATCGGCGCGAATTTTCACGGGACGACGTGGGGTGGCAGAGCAACGTCGCTAAGCACGGCAGCCAAAATTGCCCCCAGCGTGGTCAAATTCGTGGGTACCAGCGCCGGCATTCAACAGTTGGAGGGTTCGGAGTTCATGGAGAATCTCAACCAGTTGCCGGACACCGCGTCCGGCCTCACCTATACCTCCATCTACTCGCCGGCGGATAGCACTGTGACGCCGAATCAGACCTCTGAGCTGAGCGCTGTTCCGGGGGCGGATGTGGTCAACGTGGAATCGGCCCCGGTCGAACATGGGCAGCTGCCCCATGACCCGCGCGTGCACGAGCAGATTCTGTGGGGGCTCACGCGCTAGGCCGGGGTCGGCGCGGACTTGCGGGCGCGTGCAGCAATGGCGAAGGTGGCCGTTAGGCAGATAGCGAGGGCCACGAAGGGCAACGCATTCGACAGCCAGTAGGCGGTGGTGAAGGGGAGGGAATAGGCGGCGACGACGCGGATGATGGCTTCGAGCAGGAACACGACGCCCCACACGATGGTGATGTAGCGCTGGGAGGTGCGGAAGGTCGGGTATTTCCACAACCCGTTCCAGTAGGCGACGCCTTCCTTTGTGCCGTCGGTGCCAAAGCGCTGGCCAAAGTAGAAGGCAAGGGGCTTTCCAAGGGCCAGGCTGCCGAGGAAGAGCAAGCCAATAATGCCGGTAACAACGCTGCCTTTAACTAGCAGGAGGCGCTCATCGGTGCCACCGACCAGCGTGGCCAACGCCGCAGCAACGTTGAAGGCAAGGATCAACGCAGAAATCCCAGAAAAAGACTTCTGGCGCACATGCTGGATGATGCCGCCGACGAGGGGGCCGATGCTGGCGGCCAGGTAGGCATAGACGTGGTTGTTGGTTGTGGAATCGACGATCTGGAATAGCAGGATGGCCAGGCCGACGTCGAAGACGCCGAGGATGAGGAAGTTGAGCAGGCGTGGATTGAGACTCATGCCACATAGTGTGCCACAAAACATACGAATCGGTTTGTTTCTGACACATAAAAACCCTAGGGTTGGGGCATGGCTGACGTTGGACCAGGAACTTTTGGATACCTCTGTGGGTTGGCCCGCCGCGAGGAGCTCCCCGGGCCTGTGCTGACACCGATCCTCACTGGGCTGGGTCTGTCGCCGGCCGGTGCGCGCACGTATCTATCCCGTATGGTGCGCGCGGGCGACCTATCCTCGCGCCGAGCGGGGCGTTGTTCCGTGTATTCCATGGTGGGGGACTACCTTGCGGAGTTTCGTCACCTAGGTTCGCCGCGCGACTTCCAGTGGGAGGGGGCGTTTCACACGGTGATCTTCGATATCGGCGAGGATCGCCGTGCGGAGAAAGATGCCTTCCTGCGCGCCGCCCATGCCAGCGGTTTCCGGCAGCTGCGGCCCGGAGTCCTGGTGGGCGCCCACGCGCCGGGGGAGTGGGCGCAGAAAGCCTTTATCGGCACCTGGTCCGTGGATGCGGACACTGCCCGCGACGTTATTGCCACCGCGTGGGACCTTGAGGACAGTGCTGCCCGTATTAGCGCGCTGGGCGACGTTCCCCCTTTGCCCACCGATGACGTTGGCATCGTCGTCGAAACTACGCGCCGCCACGCCGCCGCCTTCGCGGCGCTGCGCCGTACCCCGCCTTTCCCCGCACAGCTTCTCCCCGCCGATTTCCCTGCGGAATTACTGGAGAGCCGCCTGCGCATGGACATCACGCCGGCCTACCGGGCGATGGCGCGGCTGTTAGAGTCGTGGCCATGATCCACGGAGCCATTGACGCGGAGGGCCGGTGCCGCCACTGGCACACGCTTGTCGACGTCGTTGCGAACAAGTGCCACACCTGCGGCGGCTGGTTCGCGTGTTCGCTCTGCCACGCGGAGTTAACGGATCATGATTTTGGACCCATGCCGAAGGACGAGCTCTGCGTCATGTGCGGGGCCTGCGGCCGAACGATGACATACGCTGAGTATTCGTCATACAAATGCCCCGCGTGCGGGCATGCCTTCAATACCGGCTGCGCGCTGCACGCGGGGACGTATTTCCGCTAGTTTTCTACGGCAAAAGCTGGGCCAGCGGGGTGCCCTCGACGAGGGTCTTGAGGTACGCCACGATATCCGGGACGTGAATGGTGAAGTTACCGAAGGTCACCGGAATCGTCGGAAAAGCGTTGTTTGTCGGGGCCTTATTGCCGTTATTGGCTGGGGTACCACCGTTGTTGGTAGGCGCGGTGTTGTTAGCTGGGGCAGTGTTGTTGGCTGGGGCACCACCATTGTTAGCAGCGTTGCCACCGCCGCCGTTCAGGCCGCAGCGAGCGATGGCCTCGTCGGCGCGGGCGACGGCGTCGCGGATCTCGCCGCCGCGCGGGTGGAAGTTAGCGGCAGCGAGCGCCTGGGACTTCTTGCTGTTGTAGTCGGACGGGTTGGTGTAGTACTTGGTGGCCTGCTCGCAGGAGATCTGGCCGGCCGGGACCTTGGCCAGGTAGTCATCCACCATGTCGGCGGAGGCGGTAGGAGCGGACAGGCCGATGGCGGCAGCAACGGAGCACAGGACAAGCTTTTTTCTCATGCGCCACATTGTGCCACAGCTTTTACACGTTTGCGTTAGCGGCTCAGGAAACGATCGACCAGCGAAGAATACGCCTTCACGGTCAGCTCCAAGTCTTCCAGGTAAAGGTGCTCATCGTGGCTGTGCAGCTGCGAGTTCGCGCTGGCCATGTCCCGATCTTCGGCATGCAGCGCAAAACCATAGGCGTTGCCGCCGTGGCGGCGCGCCACGCGTAGGTCGGAACCACCCGTCGCCAGCACCGGCAGTACTTCCTTATCCGGAAAAAATTCGTGGGCGGTCTCCTCGATGCAGCGCCACAGCTCAGTATCGGTGGAGGATTGCGTGGCGTCCTCGGTAATAAGGTGCTCGATCTCTACCTCCGCGGCCATATCGCCGAGTGCTTCGCGTAGGAAATCATCAAGCTCCTCCTGGGTCTGGCCGGGGAAGGGGCGGATGTCCATCTCTAGATAGGCGTGGGAGGGCAGCACGTTGATGGCACCACCAGCGCGCAGGACGGTTTGGGCAATCGTCGTGTGCGAGAAGGCGTGGGCGTAGGCAGACAAATTACCGAACTTTTCGTAGTCGGCGGCGGTAGCGGAGCCGTCGAGAAGCGCTGCCTCCGTTGCGGGGTCGAAGCGGAAGGTCTTGACGAATCCCTGCCACACCTCATCCGTGGCCACGGGCGGCTCAGCTGCAGCGATGCGCCGAGCGACCTCACCAATCTTGACGATGGCGAAGTCCTTGCCGAAGGGCGTCGATCCATGGCCGGCATCGCCGTGCACGTGCAGGCGGCGCTGGCCCGCGCCCTTCTCACCGACGTTGAAGCCGAGCGCGCCGGGCAGGTGGCTACCGCCGGTCTCCGAGAGGCAGTTGCGCACCGAGTAGGCCTCCGGGTGGTGCTTATCCATCCAGATGGATCCCAAACCGCCGCGGGCCTCCTCGTCCGCCATGCCGACAAAGGCCAGGGTGCCGCCGGGGTTGCCGCGCTTGGCGACGTCCCTCGTTACCGCCGCCATCGTCGCCGTAATAAAGAGCATGTCTACCGCGCCGCGGCCATAGAGCTTGCCATCTTCGATGACGGCGTCGAAGGGCGGCTTGGTCCACTTGGGCTCGTCGACGGGCACGACATCCGTGTGGCCCATGAGCGTCAGCGGCTCCTTGTCCGGGTCACCCGGAACGGTCACCACGATGGTCACGCGCCCTGGGTGCGATTCATAGCGTTGAATCTCCACCGGGGTGCCTGCAAAAAATCGCTCCAAGGTGTCGGCGTTGCGGACCTCGTGGCCGGAATCCGGCGTGAGATCGTTAACGCAGGCATTGCGAATAAGCTCCTGAAGTAGTGCGAGGGTGTCGTCGTAGAGCGTGGAATCCATGGCCTAGAGGTTAGTCCGGACCGAACAAAACACGCGGATTTACCACAACTTGAACGGTGTTCAAGTAAGGTTTCCCGCATGAGCATCGTAGATATCGCACGCGAGAAGGCCCTGGAGCAGGGCATCGGCCTGAACGAAGAAGAGCTGCTGCAGGTCCTTCAGATCCCGGATGAGCAGCTGGAAGAGATTGCGGACATCGCGCATCAAACCCGCCTCAAGTGGTGCGGCCCGGACGTCTCCGTGGAAGGCATCATCTCCATCAAGACCGGCGGCTGCCCGGAGGACTGCCACTTCTGCTCGCAGTCGGGCCTTTTCGAGTCCCCCGTGCGTGCCGCGCGCCTCAACATCCCGGAGCTGGTGGAGGCCGCCAAGAAGACCGCCAAGACCGGCGCCACGGAGTTCTGCATTGTGGCGGCCGTTAAGGCCCCAGACGAGAACCTCCTGTCCCAGGTTGCCGAGGCCATCCCGGCCATCCTCGATGAAGTTGATATCGAAATCTCCCTATCCCTGGGAACCCTCACCCGCGAGCAGGCCCAGCGCCTCAAGGACATGGGCGCCCAGCGCTACAACCACAACCTGGAGACCTCCAAGTCCTTCTTCCCCAACGTCGTCACGACCCACACCTGGGAGGAGCGCAAAGAGACCCTCGAGAACGTCCGTGCAGTCGGCATGGAGATCTGCTCCGGCGGCATCATCGGAATGGGCGAATCACTAGAAGACCGCGCCGAGTTCGCCTACCAGCTGGCCCAGATCGAGCCCTGCGAGGTGCCGATGAACTTCCTCGACCCGCGCCCGGGCACACCATTCGCGAACTACCCGTTGGTCCCGCTCGGTGAGGCACTGCGCGCAGTGGCCGCATTCCGCCTGGCCATGCCGTCTGTAACCCTCCGTTTTGCGGGCGGCCGCGAGCTCTCCCTGGGTGATGACGGAACCGAAAAGGGGCTGCTCGGCGGCATCAACGCCATCATCGCCGGCAACTACCTGACCACTCTGGGCAAGCAGATTGAAAAGGACGTCGACATGCTCGGCCGCATCGATCTGCCCATCAAGGCGCTCTGATGAACAGCTCGACGGAGTTGGCCGCCGCCGTCCTTGCCGGCGATGAGCCGCTGTTCCACCCCAACACGGGGAAACCACTAAGCGAGGAATTCACCTTGCACCCGGCGGCCGCGGCGGGCCTGGACGTCCCGCGCTATTGCCAGCTGTGTGGGCGCCGCATGGTGGTGCAGGTGCGCCCGGATGGCTGGAACGCGCGCTGTTCGCGCCATGGCGAGCTCGACTCAGATCATCTCTACGAGGAGGCTCTCCCGTAAGCTGGGGCACCATGGATCCCGCCGTTGCCCACGCTCACCAGTCCGCGTTGCGCTCCATCTCCCGGGTCGTCGCCGAGATCGCTGAGCCGACTCCCCCACAACAAGCACTGGACGCCGTCACCGATCAACTGCGCCGCGGCAACGTCATGGTCCTCACCGGCGCGGGCGTATCCACGGAATCGGGCGTGCCCGACTACCGCGGCCCGCGCGGTTCCCTCAGCCGGCACCGCCCCATGACCTACCAGGAGTTCCTGCACGATCCGCAGGCCTCGCACCGCTATTGGGCGCGTGCTTTCGTCGGCTGGCGGGTCATGCAAGCTGCACACCCCAACCGCACGCACTACGCGTTGGTCGAACTCGAGCGCGCCGGGCTCCTCACGGGTGTCGTCACACAGAACGTGGACGGCCTGCACGAGGAAGCCGGGCAGCGCAACCTCATTGCCCTGCACGGGGACATGCAGCACGTGGTGTGCTTGAGTTGCGGGTACGAAGAACCACGCGCGGACTACGACGCCCGCGCCGCCACAGCCAACCCGACTTACCTGCAACGCTGGGCAGTCAACAAAGAGGACGTTAACCCTGACGGCGACGTTGCCCTCAGCCAAGAAGCGGTCGAAGAATTTGTCATGCCCGGCTGCGTGCGGTGCGGCTCACAGCGCCTCAAACCAGACGTGGTCTATTTCGGCGAGCCCGTTCCGACTTTTAAAAAGGACGCCGCCTACGCGATGGTCAACGCGTCTGACTCCCTGCTGGTAGCCGGCTCGTCGCTGGCGGTGATGAGCGGCTTCCGCTTCGTTCTGGAGGCAAAGAAACAGGGCAAGCGCGTGGCCACCATCAATGGAGGGCCAGGGCGCGCGGATGACCGCGTGGACACACTGTGGCGGACCCAGGTGGGGCCGGCTTTCGATGCGGTTCTCGACGAGCTGGAGCTCTAGAGCCGCTCCAGTTCCTCGAGGACAAACTGGCATACCCGTTTATCCATGGGCATATCCTCGTGGCGAATAATCGCAAGGCGCTCGATGTCCTGGATATAGACGTTGTGGACATTCGGGCCATTGAGGAAACAGGTGTTTGGTGGAACCACGATGGCGTCGGCGCGCGTGGCGATGCACGTATAGCTCACCCCGGGTTCGACCTCGCTGCCGCGGTTCGTGGCCTCAACAATCTCGCTGCCGGTGACCTGCTGCATGCCGGCGGGGCCAAACCAGCCGTCGATAAGCGAGCGCGCCACCTCCTCCTGCCTCTCGCTGCGAAAGAGGGGGCTGGCGATTCCACCCTGGGTCGTGCCGTGATTGGGAGAGCTGATACACACCACGTGCCGTACAAACTCCGCGCTATCGTGCATGCGCATCCAGTACCGAGCCAATAATCCACCCTGGGAGTGGCCCACGAGAATCACCTGCTCCGCGCCGGTGACGGTGCGGACGGCGTTGATGTAGGCGTCGAGCTGCCGAGCGGATTCCTGCAGGGGGCCAGTGGCGCGGGTCCCGTAGTCAGGGGCGAAGGTGGCCCAGCCAGCGGCGCGGAGCATGTCTGCGAGAACCTGCCATATCCCCTTGCTGTCGCAGGTTCCGTGGATCAAGACAACCGGCCAGGGGCGTTCGGCGGTAGGGCGCGCGGACCAGTCGTCTTCGTAGACGCCGCGTGGGCGTCTGCGGGCACCGAGGGGGAGTGGGGTCATGAAATTTCAGTTTACTCTTGACCCCTATCCAACTTTCGTACTAAGCTAAGGCTTGCCTAATACGGAACGGCGGTGAGCTCCACACCGTACGCGTTACCGGATTAGTCATGGGGATAGGGCCCGCCGCTTCACCGCGGCGGGCTTCTTTCATGGATACACTCGCGGGCATGACCGACCTGCAGCATGTCCACTCCGTCAACGAAGCGGTTGCTCGTCTCTGCGAGCTCTATGACAGTTCCTGTGCGCTGGCACGTGAAGCATTGGCCTCAGGGGACCACGATGCCTACCGCCACGTGGTGTACCCAAAGATCACCGTGCATGTACGCCAGTGGACGCCCATCGACCGCTCCGAGCCCTTCGGTTACGTGGACCAAGAGGGCCGCTACTCGGCGGTGATATCCAAACCATGGCTGATTCGTGATTACCTGACAGAGCAGCTCACGCGGCTCACCAACAACTACCTGTGCGATCTCTACGTCGGTCAATCGGATGAGCGCATCCCGCCGGAATATATTCGGGGGATTACACAGATTCCCCAGGACCGTGGCGACATCCCCCGGCCCACCCTCGATGCGGTGCATGACGGAATCGTGGACGGCGCTTGGAAGGCTTTCCACGGCAAGGAAAAACCACTGTTCCATTTTGGTGCGCAGCGCTTCGACATTGCCTGCGCCCGCATCGAGCACTACACCGGCATCGAGGTGGACACCGTGCAGAAGTACATCCTGTTCACCAACTACGCCATGCACACCACCGAGTTCGTCAAGTTCGGGCTGCGCGAATTGGCGCGGGAAGACTCCCGCTACACCGCGCTCGTGCTGCCCACGGGGGAGACCATCCACCCCAATGACGCGGTGCTTCTCGACGTCGACGAGCTCACCCTCACCTCCCGCTACCAGATGCCACGTTTTGATCTCATCACCGCCGGCGGCGATGGCATCACGATGATCAACATCGGTGTCGGCCCCTCCAATGCCAAAACCATCACGGACTGCTTGGCAGTCCTGCGCCCGGAGGCCTGGATCATGATCGGCCACTGCGCAGGGCTTGATGGCCGCATGCGCATCGGTGACCTCATCCTGGGCAATGCTTATCAGCGCGAAGACCACATCCTCGACGGCACCGTCACCACCAGCAACCCGATTCCCGCCATCCCGGAGATCCAGCGCATGCTGGAGGCCGCCGTCGACGAGGTCTATGGAAAAGACAATTCGCTCATGCGCACCGGCACGGTGCTCTCCACCGATGATCGCAACTGGGAATGGCGCACCTCCCGTGATCTGTGGGAGTGGCTGCGCCACTCCACCGCGGTGGCAGTAGATATGGAATCCTGCACCCTCGCCGCCAACGGCTACCGCTACCGCATCCCTTATGGCACGCTGCTGTCGGTCTCCGATCTCCCTCTGCATGCCGTGCCCAAGCTTCCCGCCCAAGCGCAGGCCTTTTATTCCAATTCGAAGGAGGCACACGTGATGTGCGCGGTGCGCGCGGTGGAGGCTTTGGCGGAAAATCCGGAGCGGCTGCGCACCCGCAAATTGCGCCGAACGGTAGGAGAGGTACCGTTTCGCTGAGGTTGATGATTAGACTGAGGGAAATGCACAATCTGGCGAAGGAGACCTAGACGATGAGCACCCCGGAGTGGTGGAACCCGGAACGCGAGAACCTGACGTGGGAGGTCTTCGGTGAGGCCAGTCGCTCCCTGTCCCAAGAAATCGTGGATTCGGGTTGGTTCCCCGACCTTATCGTGGGCGTGGCCCGCGGTGGATTGATCCCAGCCGGCGCTATTGGCTACGCCATCGGGGTCAAGGAGATGGGTGCTATCAACGTGGAGTTCTACACCGATATCGGTGAGACCCTCCCGGAGCCGATTCTCCTTAACCCGCAGCTGGACACTGATTCGCTCAAGGGCAAGAAGGTCCTCGTCGTTGATGACGTGGCGGATTCCGGCAAGACCCTCGACCTCGTGGTCAACCTGCTCGAGCAGACCGCGTCCGAGGTCAAGTCCGCGGTGATCTACACGAAGCCGACCACCATCTTTGAGCCGGACTTCTCGTGGAAGAAGACCGATCAGTGGATCAACTTCGCATGGTCCGTCCTGCCAGTCATCACCCGCGACGGCTCTTTCAAAGACGGCCACTAGTGTCGGAGCACGCAGCCGGGTCTTTCCGCGCGGCCTTTAGCTCGCCCGCCCGCTTCCGCAAGGAGGTGTTTGGCGGGCTTGCTGTTGCGCTCGCCCTCATCCCGGAAGTTTTAAGTTTCTCCATCCTCGCCGGACTCGACCCCAAGGTGGGGCTCTTCGCCTCCGTCATCATGGCGATGTCTATCGCCATCACCGGCGGGCGCCCGGCCATGGTTTCTGCTGCGGCGGGCTCGGTCGCCGTGGTGATCGCACCACTTGCCCACGAGCATGGCCTGCAGTACGTGCTGCTGACCATCTGGATGGCGGGAATTCTCCAAGTAGTGATGGCAGTGCTGGGCGTCGCCAAGCTCATGCGTTTCATCCCCCGCAGCGTCATGCTGGGGTTTGTCAACGCCCTGGGCATCCTCATGTTCACGGCGCAGCTGAGCCACCTGTGGCAGGTGCCGTGGCTGGTCTACCCCCTTGTCGCGCTAGGCCTCGTCATCATGGTGGTGTGGCCGCGGATTACCACGGTGATCCCCGCCCCGCTCGTCGCGATTATCGTGGTTAGCGCACTCACTGTGATTTTCGGCTGGCAGGTTCCCAACGTCGCGGACCAAGGCGAGCTGCCGACCTCCCTGCCCGGTTTTGTTATTCCGGACTTACCTTGGACGAAGGAGACTATTCTCCTCTGCCTTCCCTATGCATTGGGCGTTGCACTCGTCGGCCTTATGGAATCCCTGCTGACCGCCAAGCTTGTCGACGACCTCACGGATACCCACTCCGATAAGACGCGCGAATCCGTGGGCCAGGGCATCGGCAACATGCTCGCCGCGGCCATCGGCGGCATGGGCGTGTGCGCAATGATCGGCCAGACCATGATTAACGTCAAGGAATCCCAGGCGCGCACGCGCTTGTCGACGTTCCTCGCCGGCGTCTTCCTCCTCATCCTCATCCTCGTGTTGGGCGATACCGTAGGAAAAATCCCCATGGCCGCGCTCGTGGCGGTCATGTTCATGGTGTCTTTCCACACCGTGGATTGGCACTCGGTGCGCACGATTCACCGCATGCCGTTGAGCGAAACCCTCGTCATGCTCGTGACGGTGATTGGCACCCTGGTGACAAATAACCTGGCGGTCGGTGTGATCCTCGGCGTCCTGACCGCCTCGATAGCCTTTGCACGCCGCGTGGCGCACCTGGTGTCGGTGGAGCTGGAGGGCAACGTCTACACCGTGCGCGGCCAGCTCTTCTTCGCCTCTTCGAACGACTTGGTCTACGCCTTCGATTACACCCTGCCGGTGGACAAAATCATCGTGGATTTCTCGGAGGCCGATATTT
>NZ_KV821912.1:0-19561 GCF_001815785.1 Corynebacterium sp. HMSC056F09 | reverse complement strand
CAGGTGTCTACCAAACAGGGGTCAGGTCCGGGAGATGCTAAGTCACATCTTCCCACTACATAAATTATTGTCCGATAATGTACATTATGTCAGATTGTATTTGCGCACCCTCCCCGCCCAATAGTCACGGCCACAGCACCACAACATGTCAACCTCTTCCCAGTTCTCGCAAATTTATCATGTGGTGAGAGTTGGATTTCAATCTATGGGACGGTAATGTTTCCCACATAATCAATCACTCTATTGAAATTATCAAGGAGGGCGCTTCCCACATGACCGCCGTCAGCACCACGCCGCCAAAGACAGCGGCCCCAGCACAGCAGCTCACAAAACGTGACCGCGTGCGTGTGGCCGTGGCATCGACCATTGGTACGACCATCGAGTTCTATGACTTCTATATTTATGCCACGGCAGCCGTAGCCGTCTTTCCTTTCCTCTTCTTCCCGAAGACCGAGGACCCCACCGTTGCCCTGCTCCAGTCCTTTGCCACCTTCGGCCTGGCCTTCATTGCCCGGCCACTGGGCTCAGTGCTCTTTGGACACTTTGGCGATCGCATCGGCCGCAAGGCCACCCTCGTGGGTGCACTCCTGACGATGGGCATTGCTACCTTCATCATCGGCGTCCTCCCCACGTACCAGACCGCGGGCATCATCGCGCCTGCCCTGTTGGCCCTGATGCGCTTCTGCCAGGGTTTGGGCTTGGGCGGCGAATGGTCCGGTGCAGCTTTGCTGGCTTCCGAGACCGCCGAGGAAGGCAAGCGCGCTTCCGCCGCCATGTGGCCGCAGTTCGGCGCACCTTTCGGGTTCTTGCTCGCCAATGGCTTCTTCCTGACTCTGGTTGCGACCATGGATTACTCCCGCGGCGACACGACCGGCACCTTCATGGAATGGGGCTGGCGCTTGCCCTTCCTCGCCTCCGCTGTCATGGTCCTCATTGGCCTCTACGTCCGCCTGCGCCTGGAGGAAACACCTGTCTTCCAGCAGGCAGTAGACGAAGGCAAGAAGGTCAAGACCCCCATGGTGGAGGCTTTCCGCACTGCCTGGAAGCCGATGATCATCGGTACCTTCGTCATGGTCTCCTGTTACACGCTGTTCTACCTAGTCACCACCTGGATTCTCTCCTACGGTATCGGCGATAAATCCCAGGGGCTGGGTTTGGGAATCCCCTACCTGGAGTTCCTGGAGATCCAGCTGATCTCCATCTTCATGTTCATCATCGGCATTCCTGTTTCTTCCATGCTGTCGGATAGGTATGGCCGCAAGCCGATCTTGGTCGTGACTTCACTCATCATGATTGCCTTCGGTTTCAGCTTCCCCTTCTTCCTCGGCATCGAACACGCTGACCGCAACTCGGTCCTCGGCTTCTTGCTCGTCGGCATGTTCATCATGGGCCTCATCTTCGGCCCCATGTCGGCTGTCTTGCCGGAGCTCTTCCCCACTAACGTCCGCTACACCGGTTCCGGCATCGCGTACAACGTCTCCTCCATCCTCGGCGCCGCCGTGGCCCCGTTTATCGCAACGTGGCTGGTCAGCGCCTTTAACGTGAGCTACGTGGGCTATTACCTCATCATCGTCTGCTTCATCTCCCTCATCGCTATCCTCATGATGCAGGAGCTGAAGGACCAGGATCTTTCCCAGGTTTAGGCCTTCAGACACAAGCTTCTCCCCGTCTCCTTTCGGTGGTGCTCACCGAGGGGCGGGGAGATTTTTGTTGCGGTGCAACCCCACATTGGCGCTTCACCTCGCACCGTATGGGGTTCGCACCATGGGGACCGCGCCCCCGTTGCTTCCAAAAGTACAGATCTGGAAGTGCAGACCTGCAGGTGGGTGTCGTCAAGCGCCCAGGCAGTGCTTTGCGACGACCAGCGAGTCTGCACTTCCAGGTCTGCACAAATGGAAAGCAGATGGCCGGCAAACATGTGCCAACCACCTATGCAGAGCTAGTTGCCCGGATGGGCAACCTGCTACACAGAAACGGCAGTTTTACTGGATTCCACCTCGGCGTCGATGGGCTTGCGACGCACGATGGCGGAGAAGACTGCGCCAGTGACGTTGGCCCACACCGCGGCGACCACACCCGGCAGCGCAGCCTCCGGGCTAAAGAACTGCAACGCCAATGCCGAGGCAAGCCCCGAGTTCTGGGTTGCTACTTCAATTGCCGTGGTGCGCGCCGCTGCCTCGCGCTGGCGGGCTAGCTTCGCCATGTAGTAGCCAAAGAGAAATCCGATAAGGTTCTGGATAGCCACGCCGATAAACACGACGAGACCAACGGTGACCAGCTTATCCTGCAATTTCGACACCACCGCTGTGACAACGCCTCCGATGCCGGCGATGGCCACCCACGGCAGGGCCGGCAGAACTTTGTCTACCGCCTTGCTTGCAATCACGCGCAGCAGC
Source organism: Corynebacterium sp. HMSC056F09 (assembly GCF_001815785.1). Classification (NCBI taxonomy): domain Bacteria; kingdom Bacillati; phylum Actinomycetota; class Actinomycetes; order Mycobacteriales; family Corynebacteriaceae; genus Corynebacterium; species Corynebacterium sp. HMSC056F09. The sequence continues at coordinate 17,165 of NZ_KV821912.1, read as the reverse complement.
AGACCCAGGCCTACCGGTATGAGGACGGTCTGTACCAGCGACCACATCATGCCAGCACCATTGACCTCCGCGGTCTGCCCTGCCAACCACAGCATGAGCAACGGCGTCATGATCGGCGAGACCAGCGTGGATACCGAGGTCATCGCCACCGACAGCGCCACATCACCCTTGGCCAGGTAGGCCATCACGTTGGAGGCCGTACCGCCGGGGACCGACCCGAGAAGGATGAGGCCGACGGTGGCGGCGTCGGAAAGCCCTAGCAGTTTAGCCACGAGCACGGCACTCGTCGGCATGATGGCAAACTGACAGAGAACGCCCAAGAAGATGGGCAATGGGCGCTTCGCCACCAGGGCCAGGTCCGGAATCGTCAGGGTAAGCCCCATGGAAAACATGATGACCATAAGCAATTGCGAGGTGTACTGCCCCACCGGCTCAAAGGTGCTGGGGCTCAAAAAGGCGACAATGGCGCAGGCAACAATAACGATGGGAAAGATGTAGACGGCGAGTTTCTCGCCAGTCTCCCCTTCTGTGCGCAGGTTCGTCATAGTGTTTCCTTTCCAGAATGTGTCTCACTATATGAATTGAGTATCCCATATGATGAACCTCACGTACCCAGTTTGGTCGAGATTTACTGTCAAGCGATAGATTAGAAATATGTCCAAGCTACTAAGCCCCGATTCCTCTCGTTTCTCACGCCCGGCCGGCGCTACCAGCCAGGCCGACGCCGTTTCCGAGCGCTACCGCCACGGCTCCCCCGCCGAGCTGGTTGCGGACATGGAAGCCATCGTCGGCGCAGAAAACGTGCACGGACGTCTCAGCGATCTCGTGCGCTTCTCCTCCGATGCCGGCCCCTACCGATCCATCCCGAACATGGTGGTTTCCCCGCGCAACGCAGCGGACCTCGCTGCGCTCATGAAGTACTGCGATTCTCACGGTCGCCACATGACCTTCCGCGCAGCAGGAACGTCCCTGAACGGCCAGGCCATGGGCGATGACATCCTCGTCGATGTCAAGACCCACTTCGGCGGCATGGAAGTGCGCGAAGAAGGCCGCAAGCTGTGGTCGCGCCCCGGCGTCATCTTGGGCGATGCCCAGGCAGTACTCTCCCGCCATGGCTTCATGCTGGGGCCGGACCCGGGATCCACGTCCGTGTGCACCATCGGTGGCGTGCTGGCCGATAACTCCGGCGGCATGCGCTGCTCCTTGGAACGCGATAGCTACCACAGCATCGAAGAGCTGATCTTCGTCTTGCCTTCTGGCACCATCGTGGATACGTCCCGTGGAGACGAGGCCTTCCGCAAGCAAGAGCCGAAGCTCCACGCCGATCTGCTGGCCTTCCGCGATAAGCTGCGCGCCAACACCGAGATGGTGAAGTTCCTGCGCACTAAGTTCTCTATTCGCAACACCAATGGACTGCGAATTGATGCCTTCCTCGATGAAGACGAACCCGTGCACATCCTCAAGCGCCTGCTCATCGGCTCCGAGGGCATCTTCGGTGCTATCACGGAATCCGTCATCCGGACTGTGAAGCTCCCTCGCGTCAAGGCCACGACCTGGGTCGAACTGCCCAACCTCCGCGATGCGGCCAACTACGTGCACCCCATCATGGAGACCGGCGCGGAAGCCTGCGAGCTCCTAGTCGCCCCGGTCATGCGCCGTTCCGCCGAGCACTATGCGCACGCGCCGGAATCGTGGCGCAACCTCAATGATGACGCCGCAGCACTCCTCGTCGAGGTCGGCGGCAGCGACGAGGCAGACTTGGACAAGGCCATGGATCGCCTACGCACCGTGCTTGCCGACGCCCCACTACTCCGCCCCCTCGAATTCCTCACCACCGCGGAAGGCATGCGCGGCGCGTGGGAGCTGCGCAACGGCCTGTACGGCCTGCTGGGCGCAGACCGCCCGAACGGCACGGCGTACATCACCGAGGATGTCTGCTTCCCGCCTTCCCAGGTCGGTGAGGCCGCAGCGGACCTGTTGGACTTGCAGGCCAAGTATGGCTACCCGGAATCGGTCATGGGCCACGCTGCTTTTGGCAACCTGCACTTCTTCTTCACGCCGCGCTTTGATGTCGAGGAGGAGCGCGAGTCCTATGCCGCGTTCTTGGATGATTTGGCCGAGCTGGTCATTGACAAGTACCAGGGCTCGATGAAGGCCGAGCACGGCACCGGCGTGAACATGGCCCCCTTCCTGGAGCACGAGTGGGGCACGGAGGCCTTCGAGCTGTTCTGGGAAGTCAAGAACATGATCGATCCCAAGGGCATCCTGGCACCGAACGTGAAGCTCACCCGGGACCAGACCATCCACCTACGCAACTTCAAGTCCTTCCCCAAGGTCGAGGAAGAGATCAACCCGTGTGTGGAATGCGGTTTCTGTGAGCCTGTCTGCCCCTCCCGCCACGCCACGGTGACCCCGCGCCAGCGCATCGTGCTGCGCCGCGAGATGGCCCGGCAGGAAGAAGGCTCAGAGGTCTTGGCGCAGCTGCAGAAGGAGTATCAGTACGACGCCGTCGACATGTGCGCCGCCGACGGCACCTGCTCTATCCCCTGCCCGATTAGCATCGACACCGGCGCAGTGATGAAACAGCTGCGCGCCCAGCAGGCCACCCCGGCCCGCGAGAAGGTGGCACTGACGACGGCACAGCGTTGGGAGTTGGTGGAAAAGCTTGCCCGCGCTGGCATCATCTCCGCCAACAAGATTCCCCACAAGCCCCTCGAGCTGGGCGCCAACATGGCACGTAACGTGGTAGCACCCGACTTGCTGCCCACCGTCCCGGGGCCGCTTCCGCAGGCCGCATCGCGTCTGCCGGAAACCCCGCGCGAGGGCGCTGGCGCGCTCTACTTCCCTGCCTGCATCAACCGCATCTTCGGCCGCCCAGCCGGAGCGGCTAAGGATTCGGTCGATCTCCCGCGCGCCATCGTGGAACTGGGACGCCGTGCTGGCCAGCCGGTGTGGATCCCCGAGGATGTCGCCGGCGATTGCTGTGGCACACCGTGGTCCTCCAAGGGCTACAAGGAAGGGTTTGAGTACCAAGCTCAAAAGATTGTGCGCGACCTCTGGCACTGGTCGGAGCACGGCCAGCTGCCCATCGTGGTTGATGCTGCCAGCTGCACCCACGGGTTGCTCGATTCGGTTCCTGAGGTGCTCTCCCCTGCCGACCGCAAGCTTTGGGAGGATCTGCGCATCCTCGATGTCGTGGAATGGCTCCGTGATGAAATCGCCCCGCACCTGCCCATCGTGAAAAACATGGGCTCCATCGCAGTCCACCCAACTTGCTCGACTGACCACATGGGCATGAGCCAGGCCCTGGTTGACCTGGCGAACCTCTGCGGTTCTGCCAAGGTCCCAGAGGGCGCGATGTGCTGTGGCTCCGCCGGTGACCGCGTCATGCTGCACCCGGAGCTCGTCGAGTCCGCCACGCGCGAGGAGCGTGCTTCACTCGACGCGGAGCACTTCGACGCCTTCGTCTCCGATAACCGCACCTGCGAGATGGGCCTGGAGATGATCTCCGGGCGGACCTATGAATCAATCGCAGTGCTGTTGGAGCGGGCCTCCCGTCCGGTCGTCACTCCATAAGCAACGCGCCGGTGGCAATGCTCCTCGGCGAGAGCTCTGCCACCGGCGCAACAGATGTGGTGGAGCCGGGTTAGAGATAGTCGTAATTGATTTCGGTGTCCGGGGCGAAAAACACGCACCCGCCCTTCATCGGGCGAAGGTAGATCGTGTCGCCCTGGTGCACGTCAATGCCGCGCGGCACCTTCACCGTGATGCGGTCACCGCGGACCACGGTCCCGTCATTGGCCGACTCTTCGCGACCACCATAAACGTAAAGCTCGGAGCCTAAGTGCTCCACAATATCGACCCTAACCGGTATCCCATACTCTTCACCTGGTTGGTTGACGCCGATGATTTCCCAATTCTCTGGGCGCACACCAACGAGGACGTGATCCGCTCCCACCTTCGCGGCCTGTTCCTGTGGCATGTAGTAGTCCAGCGCCTGGTCTTTGCCACTGACGACGCGACCGTCAACGAAGGGGACGTTGTCGATGAGAGTCATAGCCGGCGAACCGATGAACGTCGCGACGAAGGAATTACCGGGGTTCTCATACAGTGTTTTAGGTGGGGCGACCTGCTGAATAATGCCCTGTTTGAGGACACACACGCGATCCCCCATGGTCATTGCCTCAGTTTGGTCGTGGGTGACATAGACCGTGGTGGTGTTGAGCTCGCGCTGCAGTTGAAGGATCTGCGCACGCGTGGATACGCGGAGCTTCGCATCCAGGTTGGAGAGGGGCTCATCCATGAGAAAGACTTTGGGCTGGCGCACGATAGCGCGCCCCATGGCCACACGCTGGCGCTGGCCACCCGACATTGCGGAGGGCTTGCGATCGATAAGGTCCTCCAGCTCCAGCATTTTCGCAGCGAAGCTCACGCGCTCTTCGATGGTTGCCTTATCCACCTTGGCATTTTGCAATGCAAACGCCATGTTCTGACGTGCTGTCATGTTGGGGTACAGCGCATAGGACTGGAACACCATGGCTACATCGCGGTCCCGCGAGCGGGTCTCGGTAACGTCGGCCCCTTCGATGAAGATCTGGCCTTCGTCGATTGGCTCAAGGCCAGCGAGCATGCGCAATGTCGTGGACTTGCCGCAACCAGACGGTCCGACGAGTACTAGAAACTCGCCGTCCTTGATATCGAGGTTAATGCGGCTGACCGCCGGTGGCTTTTTCGGGTCATAAATCCTGGAAGCCTGACGGAATTCAACAGTAGCCATGGTGTCCTTTCAAACGATCCGAAGTGTTACTTGAGCTTCGGGGTGATGTCGCGGTCGATAACGCTCTGCGTCTCCTTCTGCAGGTCGCCGAATGCGGACTCCACATCCTCATTGCCCACAGTGATGCGGTCGAGAACACCACCGATGCGCTGTCCGCCGCCCGGCACGAAGACGCGAGCGTAATCCTGCGGCTTGGTGTTCTCGTTGAGCTGCTCGATTGCCGTCTGGGCGTTCGGGTTCTCCTCCAAGAACTTCTTCTCCTCCGGATCATCCAGGGCGTCCTTGCGCACCGGCATGTAGCCCGTCTTCTGGGAGAACTTGATCGTGTTCTCGGTGTTCGTCAGGAAGTCAATGAACTTGACCGCGTTAGCCTTGCGCTCGTCAGAGATTCCAGCCGGCACTGCCAGACCAGCACCACCGGTGGCTGCCGAAGGACCAGGGCCTGGCAGGTAGGTGGTGATGAATGGAATCGTCGCCGTCTCCTTCAGGCCGCCCAGAGAACCAGTGGACTCCAGCAGCCCAGAGGCCTTGCCAGAGCCGAAGGCTACGGTCGGGTCAGTGGAGATTTCGATGTGACCGGCCTTGACCTGGTCCTGCAGGAATTTACCAGCCTCGATGGACTCCTTCGACGTAAAGTTCGGTTCCCACTCATCAGAGTAAGAGCCACCGAAGGCCCAAATCATGCCCTGGAAGTACCAGTCGAGGTAGTTGGATCCATCCGGAACGGTAACGGCCGGCTTGTCGAGCTTGTCCTTGATCTTGGTGGCCCACTCGTCGAATTCTTCCCAGTCCTTCGGGCCACGGTCGGTAGGAAGTCCAGCTGCCTTGAGGTCATCGGTGTTCCAGTACATCAGGTTCGTGGAGCGGGAGTACGGAACGCCGTAGTGCTTGTCCTTGTAGTTGTAGTCTTCGCGCAGGGTGTCGACGTAGCTCTCATAGTCAATGTCGTTCATCTCCCACAGCTCATCGAGCGGCGTCGTGGCCTCATTCAGCGCGAAGTTGAACCACGTGACGTCAGAAGCAACGAGGACGTCGGGAAGGTCGCCACCTGCGAGGGCAGCGTTAAAGCGCTGTGCAACTTCCTCGTAGTTGGAACCTGCGGTAACCAGTTCGACCTTCAGATCTGGGTTCTCCTTCTCGAACTCATCAATGAGCTCTTGCTCTATATCACGGGAAGAACCCGGGTGGTTGGACCAGAAGGTGATGGTGTTGGCGTCTCCGCCGTCCTTTGAGTCGTTCCCTGCGGTGGTCGAACCACCTGCACAGGCGGTCAAGGACATAGTTGTGAGAAGTGCCGCGCAAGCGGCAACAATGCGAGTAGAAATCTTACGAGACATGGGGAGGTTCTCCTTGAGAAGTGAAGAGTTCAGGGGACTTGTTCGAGTTGGGCGTCGGGATAGCAGGCAGGCTAGCCCTTGACTGCTCCAGCAGTCAGGCCCTTAATCATCGGCTTCTGGAGTATGAGGAAGATGATGATCATGGGCAGGGTTGTCAGCACTGTGCCGGCCATCACCGGCGCCCAGTTGGTCACGCCTTCCGCATCCTGCAAGCGGGTCAGGCCCACCGGAAGGGTGGCTGCAGCCGGTGTATCCGTAATCAGGAAAGGCCACAGGTATTGGTTCCACTCATTGACCACGGTGATCAGGACGAACGCGGACAGCGTTGGCCACGACATGGGCAGGACCACTCGGAACAAGGTTGTGAAGAATCCTGCCCCGTCCATGCGCGCGGCCTCGAGAATCTCCGGCGGCAATGATTGGAAGTGATTGCGCATGAGGAAGGCACCGAACGCCACGCCCGCCAACGGGATGATGACTCCAGCGTAGGTGTCTCTCCAACCCCATGACGCAACCAGCGAGTAATTGGAAATAATGGTGATCTGGTTGGGCACCATCAACGAGGCGATGATGAGCAAGAACAGCAGATTCCGGCCGGGGAAGCGAATGAATGCGAAGGCATAGGCAGTCAGCACTCCGAGGACTACCTCTACCACCGTGAGAATCAGCGTGATGATGATGGAGTTTCTCAGGTAGCTCGAAAAGCCAGAAGTCTGCCAGACATAGGAATAGTTTTCTGCCTTAAAAGGATTAGGCCAGAAGGAAATCGGATCCGAATACACATCCTGGAAAGACTTAAAGCTGGTGATGAAGATGAAGTACAGCGGCACCATAATCATCAGCACTGTCAGTACCAAGGCAATGTAGCCGACGACCTTCGTTGCTGGATGACCGTGATCAACCGGCTCACCTTTACGCTTGCGCTGGGCCTCGGAGATGACTGGTGCTGCGAGGGACTGCGAACCAGGAACCGGTGGCAGCTCTCCTTTCGCTTGCGGGAGCCCTACCTTGATGGAAGCCGGAATCGCGCGTTTTTCGGACATTTACTTATCCATCCTTTCCTGCAACTTGATCTGCAGCACCGTAATGACAAGCACGACGAGGAACATGATGGTGGCTACGGCAGCGCCATAGCCGGCACGGTTGTTGATGAACGTCTCTTGGTACACCTGGAAAACCATCGTGGAGGTTCCGTAACCAAACGGTCCACCGCCGGTCATCGCGTTGATGATGTCGAAGACCTGGAAGGAATTGAGCAGCACAGTGATTAACAGGAAAAACGTGGTACCGCGAAGCTGTGGCAGGACCACGCGGAAGAAATGTCGCACGGCCGGAGTGCCGTCAATCTCAGAGGCCTCATCGAGATCGCGGCGGCGCCCCTGCAGGGCAGCAAGATAGATGACGAAAACGTAGCCCACGTTCTTCCACACGTAGGTCACCGTAATCATGAACAGTGCCCAGTTCTGCTGCTGGTAGAAGTTCGGCACATCGACCCCGATAAGACCCAAAAAGTATTGAATGAGCCCGTAGTTAGGATCGAAGACGAACTGAAAGGCAACGCCAATCGCCGCGCCAGCGATGACATAGGGCGCGAAAACCATTGAGCGCACAGCCGCACGGCCAAACAGTTTCTGATCCAGAAGCAATGCCAGCGCTAGCCCCAGAACCATCGAACCGACCACCGCGAAGAAGGTGAAGACGACAGTGTTGAACACCACGCGTCCAGTATCTGGCGCCTGGAACCAGTCGATGTAGTTCTGCAGACCGACAAAAGTCATCGTCGGCGATGAAATATTCCAGTTAAAGAAAGAGATGCGGATGTTATCGACCAGTGGTCGATAGGTGAAAAGAATGAGAAGGAGAAGGTTCGGGCCAATCAGCAATGCCGCTAGGCCGATCTGGCGCCAGTCAAGCTTTCGCTTGCGTGGGTGGCGCGCGTACTCCTCGGAGACGATCGGCTTCTCGTTAACAGGAGGGATCGCAGCCGTTCGCCCGCTCGCGGGGATGGTTTTTGCCATGCAGAAGAAACTAGACCAAGGCAGTAAACAGAAGATTTACTCAACGTTTTGATTGAATAAACAAAAAGAAAATTCCAGGAGCCTAGCCCCCAAAAGCCCTCCCTGTGCGTGGGGTACGTCACACAAAGCACGGGAGAAAGAACTCCATAGAAACTCCCGGGCAAGAAAGCGCCACCATCTTTCCAGCTAGACCTTTTCGGGGATGAACACAACGGCCACGGGCGTAGCTTGGCGCTAACTCGCCGAGCGCACAACGTCGAGTGCTAGCTCTGGCAAGTCCGTTGCCATGAGCTCTATCCCATTGTTACGGCACCACTCCATGTCCTTCGGTAAGTTCACCGTCCATACGTAGGAGTGACTGTCGACGTCTGCAAAGAAGTCAGCGTCCAACCGCGCCTGGCGAATGGAAGGCCCGAAGCCCGAAGCGCCCTCGAGGGAATCTGGTAGTCCCGCATCCGGTTCCAAAAGAAGAAAGGAGCGCAGGGATGGCAATAGGTTTCGAAATCGCGCAATTGCTTCAGGGTTAAAGGAAATCAGACTGAACCGTGGATCGGCATCGAGATGTCGGTTGCGCAGGACTTCGGCCACCGACTCTTCGAGTCGCGCCCCGAAAGGAGACGGGTGCTTCGTCTCGATGAGCAGCTGCTTTCCGGGGTATGACTCGATGAGGTCCACCAGTTCGTCGAGAAGCAGAATGCGTTGGGGATCCTCGTCGGTACCAAAGTTGAGTGTGCGCAGCTCCTCCAGTGTCATGTCACCGACAGAGCCTGTGCCGTCCGACGTCCTATCCACAGTCTGGTCGTGGATAACCACTACCTCCCCGTCCTTGGTCAGGTTGACGTCGCACTCCACACCGGCCACCTCAAGCTTGAGAGCCTCCTCGAAGGCACGGTACGTATTCTCCGGGAACCATCCGTTATACCCTCGGTGCGCGATAATTCCTGTGCGGTCTGCCATGTTCTTTCCCTCCGGGCCGCAAAGTGGTTGTGCTTCTGGCGCCGCCCAGTGTAGACCGCTAACGGCGGCCTCCGCGGTTGCGGTGCGTCGCCACCACGTGCACGGCATCCAGCATTCCTAAGGTGAACAGCGCCTCGCGGAGAGCGAACTGGAAGGTCCAGAGGCGGCGGAAAACCTGGTCGAAGCCCGCTGCCGCCGCTTCGCGGCGCCGCCCATCGAAGAAACTGCGCTGGTAGCGAAGCGTTTCCAGGTAGTGGCTTCCGGTGTGGGTCTGAGCGATGATGCGCAGGTTGGAACGCCTATCAAAGAGTCGGTGTGTCTCCTCGATCGTCGGATAGTCTAATCCGGGCCAAATATAGGCGCGCAGAACCTGAATCGCAGACCGAGCGGCCGGGGTCATCGCGTCGGTGGCGAACAACGAGGCCACAGCCACACGCCCACCGCTGACCAGCGAGCGATCCAGCATCTGTACGTAGCGCCGGCGCTCGGGGGGCGATAGCGTCTCTAACTTCTCTACGCTGACAATCGCGTCATAGCGCCCGCGCCACTTCTTCGGATTGGGCAACGCCGTTTCGATGCCCTGCACATGGACAGAGTCGGCGGCGCCTTCGAGAAGCAGTTGTTCGTCGAACAGCGCCTGCTGTTCTGTGTCGCCCGTAAGGACGTCGACCGTGGCGCGCCGGGCTACGGCTTGTACTGCTACCTGCAGACCAGTTGCCGGGTACACCAGAAGATGTGTGCCGGCGCCGGTGCGGGTGGCGTCGAGAAGCCACTGTGCAGCGCGGCGCTGTGCATCACCCAAGTCCTCGCGGTCCGTATGCGTCGGCTCGGTCACGCTCGTCACATCGACGAAGTGCTCCTTGGGTTCCTTGCTCCCCACCCGTGCGCTATAGCTGCGGACCGCCTCGCGCACCGTGGTGGGAACGCCGCTAGCGAAAATTCCGCCCGAATGGCTCAAGGAGTCACCCGCGTACAGCTTCACCACGTCGAGGGGCAGCTCGCCGGGGCTCGACGCCTCGACCGCCAGTTCCTTCGCTTTCGGCCGATACCCCACCCCCAACAGCCGCAGGAGAACCTTGACCAAGCGATCGGAATCGGGCGTCGTCCACTCCCCTGCCATATAAGACTCAGCCAGGCCCAGCCAGCCCGAATCGGCGATGCGGGAAAAGAGGGCGTCGTGAAGCACAGCCAGATCCGGCTCCTCGCCTTCCAGCTCCACCCCTGCTTTGGCGCAGGCCTGCGCAAACTCCGCTTCAGTCCGGCCGCCCGTAAAGCGCAGCAAACGCGGTGAGGGCACGGTTGCTACGCCGGGCCACGTCGCAGCGTCAATCGATGCCAAGTGGGAATACACGCTCTAGCCAGCCTTCCTCATCGCACACACGTATTTACTTAGAGTAAAACCAGCGGGCCACGAAGAGGTGGAGGCGCGGCCCAAAAAGCCAGTTAATAACCCATAAAGTATGCATGTACCGCTAGAAAGGTTTAGACTGACTCGGGTAAAATAATCAAGCTTTCTTCAGGAAGGTATTCAATCACCATGGCGCAAACTCCCCACCGCCCTAGTAACGGCCGCCACCACGTCGTTGTTATCGGTGCCGGCTTCGGCGGCATCAACGCCGTCAAGAAGCTCAAGGACGCGGATGTTGAGATCACCCTCATCGACAAGAAGAACCACCACCTCTTCCAGCCGATGCTCTACCAGGTAGCCACCGGCGTCATTTCCGCCGGCGAAATCGCCCCGTCCACGCGTCAGCTCCTGCGCCATCAGGACAACGTCAACTTCGTCAACGGCGAAGTCACTGACATCAATATCAAGGAACAGACCGTCTCCGCAGAACTTGACGGCGCTGTTCGCACCTACGGCTACGACTCCCTCATCGTCGCCGCCGGCGCTGGCCAGTCCTACTTCGGCAACGACCACTTTGCCGAGCACGCGCCGGGCATGAAGACGCTTGACGACGCCCTGGAGATCCGCTCCCGCATCATCTCCGCCTTCGAGAAGGCTGAGTTGGAAGAGGATCCTGCCAAGCGTGAAAAGCTACTGACCTTCGTCATCGTCGGCGCTGGCCCGACTGGCGTTGAGCTCACCGGCCAGATCGCCGAGCTGGCCCAGCGCACCTTCGCTGGCACCTACTCCAACTTTGGTTCCTCCTCCGCCAAGATTTACCTCCTGGATGGTGCGCCGCAGGTGCTTCCTCCGTTTGGCAAGCGCCTCGGCCGCAAGGCTCAGCGCACCCTGGAGAAGCTGGGCGTTGACGTGCGCCTCAACGCCATGGTTACCGACGTCACCGCTGACGCCGTCACCTACAAGAACATGAAGACCGAGGAACAGGTCACCATCGAGGCTGCGACCAAGATCTGGTCTGCAGGTGTCGCCGCTTCCCCGCTGGGCAAGCTTATTGCCGACCAGGCAGGCGTGGAGGCAGACCGGGCCGGCCGCGTCTCCGTAAACGAGGACCTCACGGTTGGTGAGTACAAGAACGTCTACATCGTCGGCGACATGATTTCCCTCAACCGCCTTCCGGGTGTGGCCCAGGTGGCCATCCAGGGCGGCAACCACGTGGGCAAGCTCATCGAGGCCAAGATTGATGAGGAGTCCACCGCTAACGAGGCCGAGCCGTTTGAGTACTTCGACAAGGGCTCCATGGCCGTCATTTCCCGCTTCAACGCAGTGGTCAAGTTGGGCAAGACCGAGTTCGCTGGCTTCCCGGCCTGGATCTCCTGGCTCGGACTGCACATCTTCTACATCGTTGGCTTCCGCAGCCGCACCCTCGTTGCGCTGCACTGGCTGCTCAACGCCTTCTCGCGCGACCGCGGTAACCTGGAGATCACCCAGCAGCAGCGCGTTGCTCGCAACGTGATTGACCGCGACCTCCACTAGGTCTTACGCGTCTTATAAGGAGAGAGGAAATTTCCTCTCTCCTTTTTCTTTAGTCATGTACGGTAGACGAAAGAATAGCCAAGCTTAAGGAGAAACCGTGAGCCAACCTGCGCTGCCCCGTGTCCTCAGCATCGCCGGCACCGATCCGACGGGCGGCGCTGGTATTCACGCCGACCTCAAGTCCTTTGAGGCCGCTGGGGCCTACGGCATGGCCGTGGTGACCGCCCTGGTTGCGCAGAATACGCAGGGCGTGCGGGCTATCCACACACCACCGGTGGAGTTTCTGCGTGAGCAGCTGGCAAGCGTCAAGGACGACGTGACTATCGACGCCGTCAAGATCGGCATGCTGGGATCCGTCGCTATCACCGAAACGGTGAGCGACTTCCTCGCTTCCCTCCCCGCGGGTGTGCCGGTGGTCTGCGATCCGGTCATGGTCGCCTCCAGCGGTGACCGCCTGCTCGAGCCGGAAGCGGAGCGCGCCGTACGGGAGCTGGCGCGCCGCGCGACCGTGGTCACACCCAACCTGCCGGAACTCGCTGTCCTCGCGGGCGTAGCAGAACCGCGCACCTTTGATGATGCTCTCTCTGTCGCAACCACGTGGGCCCACGAAAACGACACGTGGGTCGTAGTCAAGGGCGGTCACCTCGATGGTGCCCAGGCCGATAACGCGACCGTAAGCCCTTCCGGCGAAATCACGCGCGTGCCCTGCCCGCGGATTGATACAAAGAACACGCACGGCACCGGCTGTTCCCTGTCCTCAGCCCTAGCGGCGCGTTTAGGCGCGGGCGAATCCCTCGACGAGGCACTGGTATGGGCCACCGAGTGGCTCCACGAAGCGATTAAACATGCCGATGCGCTTCACGTCGGACACGGGCACGGGCCCGTTGACCACGGCCACCGGCTCCGGCGCCTAGCCGCGGAGGCACAAAGCTAGCCCAGCAGATCCGCGCCAGGGCGAGTCAACACGGCCACCATGAAGGTGGAGTTCTCCTTAAAGACCTTCATGTCCCACGAGGAGAAAATGAAGTCCACTCGGTAGCCCACCACGCGGGCCAGTTCGAGGAAGTCCTCGAAACCCCAGCCGCGGCCCTCGCCGAAACCGACGACGAAGCGGCCGCCAGGGCGAAGCGAGTTAAACACGTTGCGCAGGGCCGCCTCACGCCCTTCGTTAGCGATAAAAGTCATGACGTTGCCCGCAGCCACGGCGATGTCGAAGTTATCCTCTGGGATTTCCTCTTCCGAAAGGTCACCTACCTCCCAGCGGGCCTCCGGATAATCGTTAACCGCATGTTCGATCAGGATGGGATCGACGTCCACACCCACTACGGTATGCCCGCGCTTGGCCAACTCGCCTCCGAGCCGTCCGGAACCGCAGCCGGCGTCGAGGACGCGGGAGTGGCGTTCACTCATGGCGTCGATAAGCCGGGCTTCCCCATCGATATCCTTGCCCTGGGCGCGAAGCGTCTTCCATTTCCGTGCAAAGTTGTGGGAATGGGCGGGGTTCGCGGCAGTTACTTCTTTCCAGGTAGGCATGACAACGAGTATAGGCCTTTAGAGGTGTAAGATTTAGCCGCTCTGATAAAACGCCTATACGAAGCGAAGGAGGCTGAGACACGATGCCATCTGTACCGTCACCATTCAAGCCACGCAAGAAAAACACTTCGGACAATAATACGCCGAGTTTTTCCGTGCCTGTCGAGCGTGCCATTGAGCACTGCCGAGTGTTCATCGACGGCGAGGCGCTGCCCGGTGAGTTTACCCCGCACAGCGCGCTGCAAACCGTGGAAGAATACGGCCGCGGCTTCGTGTGGGTAGGCCTGCACGAGCCGCTCGAATCGCAGATGACGAAGGTAGCGGCTGAATTCCGCATCCATGAGCTCATCGTCGAGGACGTCGTCCAGGCGCACCAGCGTCCCAAGCTGGAGCGCTACGACGACCAGCTCTTCGTGGTGGCACGGTCGGTGAACTACCGCGACCACGACGAGGTCGCCGATAAGCGCCAAATTATCTCCACTGGTGAAATCCAGATGATCATTGGCGCCACGTTCATTATCACGGTGCGCCACTCCGCCAAGCTGCCCAATCTCGCCTATGTGATCCAGGATGAGCAAGACCTCGTCGAGCAGGGCCCCATTTCGCTGGCGTGGAAGATCCTGGACATGATGGTGGACCGCTATTCGGAGATTTGCCGCCTCATCGCCATCGAGGTCGACGAATTAGAAGAAGAAATCTTCACTCCGAATTCGCTGCCCAACATCGACCGTATCTACATGTTCAAGCGCGAAATCTTGGAGATGAAGCACGCCATCGTGCCGCTTTCCCCAGCGTTGCGGGCGATGGTAGCGGACCACAAGGATCTCATTCCGAAGACGATTCGCTCCTATATCCGCGACGTCAACGACCACCAGCTGGTGGTCCAGGACCACGTGTCGGGGTTCGATGAGCGCTTGACCTCGCTTATCGACGCCTCCGTGGCCAAGATCAGCATGCAGCAAAACTCCGACATGCGCACGATCTCTGCGGTGGTTGGCATGTGGGCGGCGCCAACACTTGTGGCAGGAATCTATGGAATGAACTTCGACATCATGCCGGAGCTGCATTTTCCTTGGGGCTATTACGGGGCAATTGGCCTCATGGTCTTGGTCGTGGCCGGAATGTGGTGGTGGTTCCGGCGCAATAACTGGTTGTAGGGGCTACTGCACCACCATGGTGCGCAGCGTGGAAGCAGCGAGGAGTACATCGCCCTGGCTGATCTTGACCTCCCACAGCTGCGTGCGGCGGCCCTTGTACAGCGGCGTAGCGACGGCGGTGACGGTGCCTTCGGCAACGGGCTTGAGGAAATCTGTGTTGTTGTTCACGCCGACAACCGGCTTGCCTGCGAGGATGAGGCTGCCCACAGATGCGGTGGACTCCGTAATCGTGCAGAAAAGCCCTCCATTCGCCACGCCCCAGGGCTGGTGGTGATCCGGAACAACGTCAACCTCGGAGCGAATCTCATCAGCGGAAATGCGCGTGAAACGCAAACCGATGAGCCCGGCTAGGCCCTGCGGGTGAGAATTAATGAGCTGCAGTTCCTCGGCGTTAAGCGGCCGTGTTTGGGATACTGCGACGAGCTTTTCGAAGATTTCAGAGTGTTTCATGCCACACCAGGTTAGTGGATTTCGGTGACGTAGGATGGTTGACATGACTCAAACTGCTGAAAAGACAGATCTCGCTCAGATTGGTGTTGTGGGCTTGGCCGTCATGGGCTCCAACCTCGCGCGCAACTTCGCCCGCAACGGAAACACCGTCGCGGTCTACAACCGCAGCCCGGAGAAGACGCGCGCGCTTATCAGCGAGCATGGTGATGAAGGAACCTTCATCCCTTCCGAGACCGTTGAGGACTTCGTGGCCTCCTTGGAGCGCCCACGTAAGGCAATCATCATGGTGCAGGCGGGCGCGGCTACCGACGCCGTCATTAACCAGCTCGCCGAGGCCATGGATGAGGGCGACATCATCATCGACGGTGGCAATGCCTTGTTCACGGACACCATTCGCCGCGAGAAGGAGGTCGCAGCTCAGGGCCGTCACTTCGTCGGCGCGGGCATTTCCGGTGGCGAGGAAGGCGCGCTCAACGGGCCATCCATTATGCCCGGCGGTCCGGCCGAGTCCTGGGAAACTCTGGGGCCGATCCTGGAATCCATCGCCGCTGAGGTGGACGGCACACCGTGTGTGACTCACATCGGCCCGGATGGTGCGGGACACTTCGTGAAGATGGTGCACAATGGCATTGAGTACGCCGACATGCAGGTTATCGGAGAGGCCTACCAGCTCCTTCGCTATGGCGCGGGCATGGAACCGGCTGAAATCGCTGAGGTCTTCCGCGAGTGGAATGCCGGCGACCTGGACTCCTACCTCATTGAGATCACCGCCGAGGTGCTGGCGCAAACCGATCCTGACACTGGTGCCCCGCTTGTCGACGTCATCGTGGACGCCGCCGGCCAGAAGGGCACCGGCCGCTGGACTGCCATTAACGGCCTCGAGCTTGGCGTCCCCATCACCGGCATTGCGGAATCCGTGTTCGCGCGTGCGCTCTCCTCGGCCACCGCGCAGCGCGCCGCCGCCCAAGAGGGGCAGCTGCCCTCCGGTACGATCACCGAGCTCAACGTGAACAAGGCGGAGTTCGTCGAGGACGTTCGCCGTGCGCTCTATGCCGCAAAGCTCATTGCCTATTCTCAGGGCTTTGATGAGATCAAGGCTGGTTCGGACGAGTTCGGCTGGAACGTCGACCCGCGCGACTTGGCCACCATCTGGCGTGGCGGCTGCATCATTCGCGCGAAGTTCCTCGACCGTATCCGTGAGGCTTATGACAATAACGCCGACCTTCCGGCCCTCATTCTGGACCCGTACTTCAAGGGTGAGCTGGAAAACCTGATTGACCCGTGGCGTCGCGTCGTTGTGGCTGCCACCCAGCTGGGGCTGCCGGTACCCGTGTTTGCTTCTTCTTTGTCCTACTACGACAGCCTGCGCGCCGAGCGCCTCCCTGCGGCCTTGATTCAGGGCCAGCGCGATTTCTTCGGCGCCCACACCTTCAAGCGCGTGGACCGCGAGGGCACCTTCCACATCGAATGGTCGGGTGACCGCTCACTCACCGAGATGTAGTTGCCAAGCCCCTCACCTGAGGGGCTTTTCTCGTACCAGCCCCACTACCCCGCTAAACAGGAGTTTTGTTCCTCCGGTTGCGGGGTTGGGGGTGATGTTTTAGTCTCTGTGCCCATGGGGGATATTGAAACCTACCTCCGCCTTCGCAACTCGGGGATTGTGCTGGTGGAGCATATACCTGGCTCCCCCGATGAGCTCCGCACGCTCGGCGCCGACCCAGCCGATGCTGCCGAGCTGTCACAGCTACACCAGGTGTACTTCGGCCCCACCCGCTTTACCGGCAAACAACGCAAAGCCCGTGCTGCAGCCCTTGCCCAACGCCACAGCCTGGGCACCCTCACACTGATTGAAACCTACGTGTCGAAGGTCAAGAAGACCCTGGATGCGTGGAACCTCCGAGCCAAACTCGCCGCTACTCCCGCACACCGCATCCGCCAGGTCGCCACCGCACGGCTTAAAGAACTCAAGCGTAAAAGAACCGCCAAACCCGGTGTGCGCATCACCTACCGAGAGCAAGGCCCTAACACGCTCTCCATTACTGACGATGCCACCAC
>NZ_KV821911.1:0-18967 GCF_001815785.1 Corynebacterium sp. HMSC056F09 | reverse complement strand
ACACTGCTACCAAATAGCCGGTCGCAACATGCGGCAATCGTCCCCCTGGGAAATACGCTCATCGCGTTGACCAAGAACACCACGATCGCCTCCGCAATCGGTGTGGCGGAAGCTTCCCTACTGATGAAATCCACCATTGAGATGCATGCGAGCCAGCTCTTTGTCATTTTCTTTATCTTCGCGCTGGGCTTCATCATCCTGACCTTGCCCATGGGCTTAGGCCTGGGCAAACTCTCCGAAACTGTGGCGGTGAAGAAATAATGGCTGTACGCGCAACCGTGCTTTATGACGCCCCCGGCCCCAAGGGCGAGCGGCGCAACCTCATCTATACCGTCATCACCGTCGTTCTCTCGCTAGCTGCACTGTATTGGGTGCTGTCTACATTGGGTGAGCGCGGGCAACTCGACTCCGCGTTATGGACCCCTTTTCTTAACAGCCAAACGTGGACCACGTACCTGCTCCCTGGCCTGCGCGGAACGATCCTTTCCGCCGTAGCATCCATCATCTTGGCCATCGTGTTCGGCGTCGTCTTCGGCCTCGGCCGATTGAGCGAGAACGTCATCGTACGTGGCGTGTGTGGTGTGGTCGTGGAATTCTTCCGCGCCATCCCCGTCCTGCTGCTCATGATTTTTGCCTACCAGCTTTTCGCCATCTATAACGTAGTTCCGTCGAAACAGCTGGCGTTTAGCGCCGTGGTCTTCGCGTTGACCCTCTACAACGGCTCTGTCGTCGCAGAGATTCTGCGCTCCGGAATCAAGTCGCTGCCCAAGGGGCAAACTGAAGCCGCCCGCGCGCTGGGGCTGTCGCATGGGCAAACGATGCGTACCATCCTGCTCCCGCAAGCAGTAGCCGCAATGCTTCCGGCCCTCATCGCCCAGATGGTTATTGCGCTCAAGGACTCTGCGTTGGGCTACCAGATTGGCTATGTCGAGGTGGTGCGCTCCGGTATCCAATCGGCGTCCTACAACAAGAATTACCTGGCCTCGCTCATCGTCGTTGCGATCATCATGATCCTCATCAACTGGGGGCTGGGCCTCCTGGCCGAACGCATCGAACGTCAGCTTCGAGCGGGCCGTGCGCGCCGGAACATCATCGCTAAAGTTCCGGAGCAACCAGACCAAGGCTTGGACACCAAAGACCAGGTCAACGTTGATTGGCACTCAGAAAGCTATACAGAAATCCGCAACCCGGACGAATAGAAACAGCTAGGAGAGCTCGGCGATGCGCGCATCCAGCACGTCGATGGAAATACGCATCACCAGCTCCTGGCGATAGCCGCGCCGCGCGAGTGTTCCTACAATGCGACGCAGGAACTTGTCCCTCTCATGGCGGTCGGCGGGAACACTCTTCAAGGTTCGCGCCTTCTTCTCCGCTACGCGGCGCGCTACGGCCTCCTCAGATTCCTCGGTAATCTGCTCTAGGGCCGCTGCGCGATCGGCGGCCTCAACACTCTTCTCCTTGAGTTCCACATTGAGGGCACGGGCCGACTTACCGCGCCGCGCGTGGCGCTGCCGCACCCACTCCTTGGCGAAGGTTTCATCATCAACGAGCCCCACCCCTGCAAGGTCATCGACCACGTCCTCGACCACATCGGGCTCAAAGTCCGCCGCGACAAGCCGGTCACGCAGTTCCTTGCGGGAACGTGCACGTTGATCTAGCAAGCCTAATGCTCGGGAGCGCACGGGCGCCTTCGCTGCTTCAGCATTCGCATCAACAAGCTGGCCACCCGCGTCCCCCGATTCATAGGACTCGAGAGCTTGACGTAGCTTCTCTAGCTTCTCTGGTGAAGGTTGTGCCATTGCGCCTGTTTAGTCGTCGTCGAAATCGACGTTCGGTACCAGATCCACAGCCTCATCCGTCAGCGGATCGTCTGCACCCGGCACATCCATGGCGACGTCCTCACCAGCTTCGGCTGCGGCAGCACCCACGCCGAGCTTGACGAAGATCTTCTTCTCAATCTCATCCGCCAGATCGGGGTTGTCCTTGAGGAAGTTGCGGGCCTTTTCCTTGCCCTGTCCCAGCTGATCGCCTTCGTAGGTAAACCACGAGCCAGATTTCTTAATGAACCCGTGTTCGACACCCAAGTCAATGATGGAAGACTCGCGCGAAATGCCTTCTCCGTACATGATGTCGAACTCAGCGATCTTGAACGGCGGGGACACCTTGTTCTTCACCACCTTGAGCTTGGTGCGGTTACCGATGGCATCCTGGCCGTCCTTCAAGGTTTGGATTCGGCGGATATCGCAGCGCACAGAGGCATAGAACTTCAGCGCCTTACCACCCGTGGTCGTTTCCGGTGAGCCAAACATCACGCCGATCTTTTCACGCAGCTGGTTGATGAAGATGGCGGTAGTCCCGGAGTTGTACAGAGCACCCGTCATCTTGCGCAGCGCTTGGGACATGAGACGGGCTTGGAGGCCAACGTGGCTATCTCCCATCTCACCCTCAATTTCCGCCTTGGGCGTCAAGGCGGCTACGGAGTCAATCACGATGATGTCGATGGCGCCAGAGCGCACGAGCATATCTGCGATTTCCAGAGCCTGCTCACCGGTATCCGGCTGGGAAACCAAGAGGTTATCCGTGTCCACGCCAAGCAGACGCGCGTACTCAGGATCGAGCGCGTGCTCCGCATCGATAAACGCCGCGATGCCGCCGTTCTTCTGCGCCGATGCGATGGCGTGCAGAGCAACGGTGGTTTTACCCGAGGATTCAGGTCCATAAATCTCTACGATGCGACCGCGCGGGAAGCCACCGACGCCCAGCGCAATGTCGATGGCCGTATTCCCGGAGGAAATGGCCTGGATTGGCGGGCGGTCATCGTCACCAAGACGCATGACGGCTCCTTTGCCAAAATCCTTCTCAATCATCGCCATTGCGGCATCGAGGGCTTTCTGACGATCATCGCCCTTGCTAGCCGCCGAGGACTTCTTCTTCGTAGCCATTTATTTCCTCACTATCGTGCGTCAGTTAGTGTGCAGTGCTGTATGTCATTAAATGGGGGCACCTAGTTAGACTGCCATGAAGCAACTTCGGTTCCCAGGCCCGTCGCATTGTGTTTCCGGCATCGTCCCGGTTCCATCACATGCCACGAAAGTACCCTAACGTTTCCACCAGACCACAACCCACAATACACACACAAGTGTTCGATTGCCCATTCGAGCAACGCGCGTGTCTGAGACCTAATCCAACGCCTCGCCGCCTAGTGAAGTTTCCACGGACCGCCGTGCTCTGTACGGACGAAAGACACCTGCTCATCGGCAGGCAGTACGGCAACTACCCCGCCCAGCGCGCTACAGACATCCAGCTCATCAAGAGAGGCCCTGCTGCTCACATACTTCGACGCTCCACGCCCCTGCGCATCCCGATAAATCTCAACACTCCCCGAGCTTGGCGGCACCCATTCATCATCCTCGTCGGTACCGCCCTGCCAGGTTCCCCCACTAGCGTTTATGACATCCTCCTCGACAGCCCCAGGACAGATAAAGATCACGCGGTGATATTCGGAATCGAAGATGTCGCCGACGCGCATGTCGACGCTGCCAGACTCCCCTTCCTCCACCCCGGCCGCTTCTTCGATATTTTCGATGACATTCGCGGAACCTATCAACGAACATCCAGCCACGCTCCCCAGCGCGATACCGGAAAGAAGCGCTACCACACTGACACGAGCAAGCCCTAAGACATGCTCCATCTTCTTTCTATTTGCCATGCCTCTAGATTACCCCGTTCGGGGTAGTTTCAAGGCCTAAAAGCCGTGCTTGAACACTGTTCAAAAGTGCCTATTTGCTGCATCATTAAGCTACTAGATAAACTTTGGCCCATGAAAAAGAATTCCGTCGCGACTGATATCGCGTACGTCGCGGTCTTCACCGCGCTCATCATAGTCTTTGCGTTCGTCTCTATCCCTACGCCTACCGTGGGCGTGCCCATCGTTCTTCAAAACGCCGTCATCATCCTGGCTGGCCTCGTCCTTGGTGGCCGCCGTGGCTTTTTCGTCGGTCTACTCTTCATAGCTCTCGGCCTCGTCGGCCTTCCCATCCTTGCCGGCGGCCGCAGTGCCCTGAGCGCCATTGCCGGCCCCACCGTGGGCTACCTTGTCGGCTACGTCGTCTCACCCGCCATCGCCGGCCTCATCGCCTACCGCGCGCCGAGAAGCAAAGGAGGCATGACGGTAGTCCTCGCCATCGCCGGCGTCGTCGGCCTGGCCGTGCAGTACTTGTGCGGCATTGTTGGCCTGATGGTCCGCTCTGACATGTCCTTCGGGGCGGCCGCCGTGGCTCAGGGCCCGTTCGTCATCCCCGATCTCATTAAGGTCGCCGTGATGGTTGTCATCGCCGTCGGTGTCCACGCAGCATTCCCCGACCTGATGGGTCGCCGCACCAAGGCAAAGTAGCACCAGTGCCGCAGATTGACTTCCGCAACGTTTCCGTCACCTTCGACGAAACACCGGTGCTCAAGGATATTTCTCTCTCATTAAACGAACAGCGCATCGGCATCATCGGTGCCAATGGTGGCGGGAAATCCACTCTCGTCCGGCTCATCAACGGTCTTGGTGAACCTTCACGTGGTGAGGTCTTGGTGGATAACGTGGACGTCGCCAAGCACGGCAAGGAGATTCGCCGCCAGGTGGGCTTCGTGTTTTCTGATGCGGAGAACCAGATCGTCATGCCGCACGTGCGCGATGACGTGGAATTCTCCCTTCGCCGGCTCAAGCTGTCTCGTGAGGAGCGCACCGCACGCGTCGACGCCGTTCTCGAGCGCTTCGGCCTGACGCCGCTAGCTGAGCAGTCCCCGCACACTCTCTCCGGCGGGCAGAAGCAGCTCCTCGCGTTGGCGGCAGTGCTTGTCATGGAACCCACCGTCATCATCGCTGACGAACCCACGACCTTGCTAGATCTGCGCAACCGCGATCGCATTCGCCGCGAATTTGCGCAGCTCGAACAGCAACTCATCGTGGTTACCCATGACCTTGACTTTGTCTCTGATTTCGATCGCGTTCTGTGCATCGATAACCACCACGTCGTAGCCGACGGATCTCCCGACAAGGTCATTTCCTTCTACACCGAACTCATGAAATCCCGCCCGCTCTAGAGTCATGCCTAAAAACATCCCCCTCGGCTACTACGTCGACGCCGATACCATCATTCATCGCATACCGGCCGCGGTGAAATTCCTCGTGCTCATCGGCTTCATCCTCGTGACCTCGCTCGCCGTGCACACGCTTCCTTGGGCGTCGGCCAGCCTCTTCCTCCCACTAGTGCTCTTTCCCGTCGCCCGCATCCCGTTTCGCGTCGCACTCGGACAGCTTGTTCCTCCGCTCTACCTCCTCGTTGCGCTCGCAGCTTTTCAGTGGTGGCAGAAGGATTTGCTGTCGGCCGCGATCATGTTTCTCACCATCTACGCAGCCATCAGCGCGGCGGTGCTGCTGACGCTGACAACGAAGGTGTCGGAGATGATGGACTCCCTCGATCGGGCCCTCGCGCCACTGGGGCGCCTCGGGGTTCCGGTTGAGAACATCACGCTGGCGATGTCCCTGACAATTCGTTTGCTCCCCCTCATGCTGGGGACCGTGGTCGAGGTGCTTGATGCACGAAAAGCCCGGGGTGCCACGGCATCACTGACCGCTTTTGGCACCCCGGTTATCATTCGCTCAATCCGCCGAGCACGCGCGATGGGTGAGGCGCTTCAAGCCCGCGGCGTCGGCGACTAAACCTTATTCTCCGCGCAACTCGCGTAGGCGAGCCTGGACGGCATCCTCCTGCACGTTCGGCTGACCCTTAGCCTCTGCCGAACCGATTGCCTGCTGGGAGTTTCCCTCCACTGCCTTCGGGTTATTCATCTCCGCGCGGATCTGCTCGAGACGGGAGTGGCCAGCCAGTTGCACGCCAGCCTGCTCGATCTCCTGCATGCGGTTAGACACTGAGTTCTCGGCGAGCTCTGCCTGGCCCAGGGCCTTGGAGTAGCGGCGCTCAATCTTGTCACGCACAGCATCCAGGGAAGGCGAGTTACCGTTTGCGGAGAGCTCGTTCATCGAGTTGAGGGACTCGGAGACCTTCTCCTGCATCTTGGCCTGCTCGAGCTGCGACAGCAGCTTGGAGCGCTCGTTGACCTTCTCACGAAGCGCCATGCCGTTGCGTTCAACGGCCTTCTTGGCCTGCTCCGCCTGCTGTAGAGCCTGATCGTGGAGCTTCTTAGTGTCCTCAACAGACTGCTCAGCGGTAACCAGCTGGGCAGCGAAGGCTTCAGCCGCGTTTTCGTACTCGGTCGCCTTCTGTGCATCGCCTTCGGCACGGGCCTTGTCCGCAAGGCTCAGGGCGTTACGGGTATTCTGCTGCAGCTTTTCAATCTCACTCAAACGACGGTTCAGCTGCATCTCCAGCTGGCGCTGATTACCAATGACCGCAGCGGCCTGCTGTGACAGCTCCTGGTGCTGGCGCTGCGCCTCCTCGATTGCCTGCTCAATCTGAACCTTCGGGTCGGCGTTCTCCTCGATCTTGGAATCAAAGAGAGCCATCAAGTACTTCCAGGCTTTTACGAATGGGTTCGCCATAACAGGAGGTGCCTTTCTCAGCAGTTCGTTGTGTCAATAAGGTGTGTAACAAGAATATTTCCTGCCTGCCTAATAGTAGCGAAGCAGACAGTATTCCGTTGCGGTTCTATAGTTCCGATGCAGCGGGTGCGGTGGATGCGAGCTCCTCATCCATCGACGGCAACGCCATGTAGCCGGCCGCCTCAATGAGGACATCGGAGACGCTGACATCGAGTGCATGGCAGACAGAGGCCAGCAGCTCGGAGGAAACCTCCTTGCGGCCACGCTCCAGCTCCGAAAGATATCCCGGGGAAACACGCGCCACACCGGCGAGTTCGCGGAGGGTCACGCCTTTATCCGCGCGGAAGGCGCGAAGCGTTAATCCGAGGGCCTCACGCAGCAGCGGTTCAGGAGTCCGCGTCGACCGCGCCGGGGACTGGGTGGGTTTATCGAGTAGTGCAACTGAAGTGTTCATCACCCCGTACAACGGCTCAGCAGTCGTACTTGTTCCCACAATCAACTAATTTTCTTCAAGAGTTGATAGGAGAAGACTCAATGCCGCCTCAATGGCAGCGAAACGAATCGCGTTGCGCCCCTCAGCAGGAAGCTCATAAAGGACGCCGCGCTTGGCGACGCCCCCGCCACCCCTCCCGCATAACCCCACGTACACCGTGCCCGCGGGTTTGCCTTCCTGGAGGTCCGGCCCGGCTACACCAGTCAGCCCTACCCCCCAATCTGCACGCGTTTCAACGACCGCCGCCTCAGCCATCTGCGCAGCAGTCGCAGCAGACACCACGCCTTGCTCCTCAAGTTCTTCCACGGTGGTGTTGAGAAAATGAGCCTTGACCTCTGTCGCATACGTCACCAGCCCACCCCGCAGCACCGCCGAGGCTCCCGGGATGCACGCCACAGTCGCAGCGGCTAGACCAGCAGTAAGGGACTCACAGAACGCCACAGTTTCACCGCGTTCGCTGAGCGTGGATACTAGTTGCGCCTCGATGCTCATTGGTTCTCCCTATGGCCATCAATGAGGTACTGGATGCCGGTCAGGACGGTAACGAAGGCGGCGGCCAACATAACGAGGAGGCTCGGAAGGTCCATCCACCCTGGCAGCGGACAAAGATACAACGCCACCGCCACAGTCTGCAACGCTGTCTTGAGCTTTCCGCCTTGGGAAGCCGGCACCACCTTCCCTTGACGCAGCAAGAAGAAGCGCCAAATCGTAATGCCGAATTCGCGAAACAGAATCAGCACGGTGATCCACACCGGCAAAGCCCCGGTGATATTGAGGCACACGAGGGCCGCGGTCATCAGGGCTTTATCCGCGATCGGGTCCGCAATCTTGCCAAAGTTAGTGATGAGTCCCCGCGCGCGTGCAATATCGCCATCCAACTTATCCGTGAGCATCAAGAGCGCGAAGCAGAGGAAAGCCCACCATTCATGGCCGGCGAGCACCAGCCAGGCAAACAGGGGGATAAAGAGGATGCGCAAACTAGTCAGGATGTTGGGCAGGTTCCAATTGGAGACCTCGGGGTTTACATCCGTGGTTCGAGATTGGTTGCGCGCAGCCTGAGAATCATTCACGCTCTTCATCCTACCGTGGCCTCCCTGCCACTCGAGCGAGCACTACCATGGTCGGTATGAAGTATTTCGCAGTTTCCTATGAATACAATCCATCTAACCCGGTTATTGCTGAGGTTCGCCCGAAGCACCGCGAATTCATCGGCGCACTCCACGACAAGGGCCAGATCTGTGGCTCTGGCCCCTACACCGATTCCAAGGGCGGGGCGCTCATCGTCCTGCAATTTGAGGATGAGTCCGTAAAGGTGGCCGATGTCATCGCCCTCATGGACCAGGATCCCTTCTACACCGAAGGCGCTGTCACTGGGCGCGCTTTCCGCGAGTGGAATCCCGTTATTAATTCCTTCTAAATCCCCGCGGCCCGAGTTTAAGGCAGCTCGGACTTGGGAAGTTCGTCCGCCTTGCCGACGAGCTCGCCCTCCTTGTTGCGAACGATCTTGTTGCCATAATCGTCCCAGTCGTAGTGGTTGTGGGAAATCACCACACCACCCTGGGCTTGGTCGCGTTTGTCCTTCCACACCGACAACAACACCGTCACGAAGAGGACGCCAACGATGACCAGCAGCGACACCATGGTCGTAATTTCCGGTACCGCACTGACATTCTCGCCGCCGTTGATGAAGGGCACGTTGTTCTCATGCAAAGCGTGGAAGAGCAACTTGACACCGATGAACAGCAAGATGATACCCAGGCCATAAGGCAGGTAGACCAGGCGGTCCAACAGGCCATCAATGAGGAAGAACATTTGGCGCAGCCCCATGAGAGCGAAGGCATTGGTGGTGAAGACGAGGAAAGGCTCCGAGGTAATGCCGTAGATAGCTGGGATGGAGTCGAAGGCAAACATGACGTCGATCAGCCCGATAGCCGCCAAAGCAACGAAAAGCGGCGTCAGGGCGAATTTGCCCTTCTTCTCACCGGATTCCTCACGGTGGGTGAGCTTGTCACCGTGGTAGCGCGGGGTCACATGGATCACTTTGCGCAGCCACTTGACTACCAGCATGTCGTTGGGGTCGGTCTCGGGCGTCCCGTTGATCTCATCGATGAGCAGCTTGACTGCGGTGTAAATAAGGAAGATGGCAAACAGGTAGAAGACATCCGACCATGCCGCAATAATGGCCGCGCCCATCAAGATGAAGACAAGGCGGAAAACCAGCGCTAGGACGATACCGATGAGCAATACCTTCTGCTGATACCTGCGGGGAATCTTGAAGGAGCCCATGATGAGCGAGAACACGAATAGGTTATCCACGCTCAAAGCCTGTTCCGTCACCCAACCGGTGTAGAACTGTGCCGCGTGTTCGCTGTCCCACAGCACCCACACAACTCCGCCAAAGACAACGGCCATCGCCATGTAAAACAGGGTCCAGCCGCCGGATTCCTTAATGGTCGGCTCATGTGGTGAACGAACATGACTGTAGAAGTCGAAGATGAAGAAGCCTAGGATCACCGCGATGGTGATGGCCCAGACCCATAGTGGCACATGCATAATGAGTTATCCCTCCGGTCGACACGACAATAAAGACCGGAGGTCTCCCCCGCTAGCAAGCCGATGTCACAGCCTCGCTAGCCGACGCGACCGGGAACTGTACCGCAGTTGCCGTGTTGACGATCGACGCCGTGGATTGGGGTACTCCCCTCCAAGACTCGTCCTATCCTACACGGAACTTAGAACGCACCTGTGGAGGGGTTAGCGGAGATTTCAACGGTGCGGGTATCGGCTTCAGCGTCGTCTACCCCGCCGGCACCTTCGGCGTCTTGGACCTCCTTCGGGGCCTCTGCTGGGTCAGCGCCCTTGATCATCCAGATGATAGTGTCGAGCTCCTCCGGCTTGACCAGAACCTCACGTGCCTTGGAGCCTTCGGAAGGCCCGACAACACCGCGCGACTCCATGAGGTCCATGAGTCGACCGGCCTTGGCAAAGCCGATGCGCAGCTTGCGCTGGAGCATCGACGTCGAGCCCAACTGGGAGGTGACCACAAGGTCGACGGCCTCCAAGAGATCGTCCATATCCTTGCCGATCTCCTCGTCGATCTCCTTCTTCGCCTCCGAGGCCTTATCGTCCGTCACGCCTTCCGTGTAGTTCGGCGAGCCCTGTGCCTTCGCGGCGTCGACAACCGCCTGCACCTCCTCGTCGGAGACGAACGCACCCTGCATACGCACCGGGCGGCCGCCCTGCGGGATGAAGAGGCCATCGCCCATACCGATGAGCTTCTCGGCTCCACCCTGATCCAGGATGACTCGAGAGTCCGTAAGCGAGGACGTCGCAAAAGCCAGACGAGAAGGAACGTTGGTCTTAATAAGACCGGTCACAACGTCCACGGACGGGCGCTGCGTTGCCAGCACCAAGTGGATACCGGCCGCACGTGCCTTTTGAGTAATGCGAACGATGGAGTCCTCAATTTCCTTCGGCGCCGTCATCATGAGGTCCGCGAGCTCATCCACGACGCACACGATGTACGGGTACGGGCGCATCTCTCGTTGGGAGCCGGCAGGAGCCTGGTATTCGCCACTGCGGACCTTCCGGTTGAAGTCCTCGATCTTGCGCACGCGGGCAGCCTGCATGTCCATGTAGCGCTGCTCCATCTCCTCCACCAGCCACTGCAGGGCCGCCGCAGCCTTCTTCGGCTGCGTGATGATGGGGGTGATGAGGTGCGGGATACCTTCGTACGGGGTGAGCTCCACCATCTTCGGGTCGACGAGGATGAGGCGGACGTCTTCCGGAGTCGCGCGGGTCAACAGCGAGACCAGCATGGAGTTCACGAACGCCGATTTACCCGAACCGGTTGCGCCGGCCACGAGCAGGTGCGGCATCTTCTTCACGGAGAAGGAGGTGTACTCGCCTTCGATATCCTTGCCCAAGCCAATCAGCATGGGGTCATGGTCGGCACGCAGTGCCGGGGAATCCAGGACGTCGCGCAGACGCACCATCTCTCGGTCCGCATTGGGCACCTCAATGCCGACTGCGGACTTGCCTGGAATCGGGGTGAGCAGGCGCAAGTTATCCGTCGCGACGGCGTAGGCCAGGTTGGACTGCAGGTTCGTAATCTTCGAGACCTTGACGCCAGGGCCCAGCTCGATCTCATAGCGCGTGACTGTCGGACCACGGCTAAAACCGGTGACCTGGGCATCGACTTTGAACTCCTCGAAGACCTCGGTGATGGCCTCGATGATGCGATCGTTAGCCTCCGTGCGTGCCTTCGCAGGTTTGCCGGCGGTGAGCAGGTCCGTCGTCGGCACATCGTAGCCGCCGCCCAGGGCAGTGTCTTCCGCACCACTCGGGGCTGCGGGTGCTTCTTCGGCTACGCTCTGGGCTTCATCCTCAATCTTGGCACCCGTTCGCGCATCACGTCCGGATCGTTCCTGGAACATGCGCACTGCCTCGGAATGAGCGGCGGAGACCACGTCCTCTCCCGCTGAGCCAGCCGACGCTGCGCTTGCCGACGCCTCGGCAGCCGCCGCTCCCAGTGCTGCACCGGCGGCACCGCCGACGTCCACGCGGGGACGCTTCATCGGTGTTGGCTTGGGCTCTGGCTTTGGTTCGACTTTCTGCTCCGGTTGCGGAGTTGGCTGCGGGGCTGGCTCAGGATCCGGTACGACGGGGAACTCGTCGGTATCATCCGCGCGGCTATCAAAGCTCGGGCGGCCGTGCTGTACGGGCTCCTGGCTTACTGGCTGAGCTGCCGAGTCGAAAGAGACGGTGGCATTGTCATCCAGAATCTGCTTTGGCATCGGCTTCGGTGTCTGCTTCGGGCGCGGTCGCGAAGTGTATGCCGGGCGCACAGGACGCTCACGCCCCTCGGCGATGGCGTCGATGTCATCGCTGACGTAGTCGTAGTCGTCCGCGGGGGCGTCGTCAAGCAGCTCCTGATCTGAACGATTCTTCCTGTCACGCAGGCCGCCGACGAGCGCCGCACATTGCGCGGCCACAAAATCATATGCTTCACGCAGGGTGATGCCCGTGATATTGAGTGCCCCATACACAATGAGCAAGAAAAGCAAAGGCACCGCGACATAACTAGAAAAGGCCGCCACCAGCAGCTCGCCGACTCCAAAGCCGATGGCACCGCCTGCCTCCCCGGCGGCGTTGTTATTCCAGGTCAGCTTCGGAAGACCGGCAAAGATGTGAATGAGGCTCAGCATGCACACGACGATGAGGGCCGTGCCGCCCACCACTCGTGGCTTGAAATGGCCCGCCGGACCGGACAGATCCATCATGAGCGCAATGGCGACGGCGACCAGCGCAACGGGAAGAACATAGGCGCCCGCGCCAATCACATAGCGCACAGCGTTGGTGAGGTACTCACCGATAATGCCGGCCACCTGGAACCACGTCGCGCAAGCAAGGATGATGGCCACGCCGATAAGCACAAGAGCCACCGCATCTGGATTGGAGACGCGGATGCTCTTCTCAGTGTGAGCTGGACGCCCCATGACCGTCGTCGGCATCTCACTGTCGACGTCGCGTGCTCGCGTTACCTTGCTCTTTGCCGGAACAGCGCTATCGGCCTTGTTGCTCTTTTTCTTGTTCTTCGCGCGTCCAGAAATTTCCCCTGGCTCCCTCAACTCGTCGTAATCATCGTAGGCACCCTCGTCATGAGCAGCATCGTAGGCGGAGTCATAGAGGTCGTCATCTCGACTCCCCGCATCTACCGGCTTGAGACCGGCAAGGCCGTGCCCGACCCCTCGCGCCATGCTTCCCACGCCTCGGGCGGTAGCGCCAAAAACGGTTCCCAGTCCTCGGCCAACGGCGCGAAAGGCGCTGCCGGTCCTCTCTTCGGAGGTCTCGGCAGCGCGGGTTGCGGAGGTCAGCGAATAGCTTGTGCGGCCGGACGGCCGCGACCGATTGGCGGTGCGACCTCGGCCGGAGGCGCGAGACGGAGCGTTCTTGACAGACATGCCTGCCACTTTAGTAGCAAACACACCATTAACAACATGCGCCACACGCGTGCACTGAAGATTTTAGACAGTTCAGCCTACAGACTTGACCTAACGACGGCGGATGAATCCCCGTCAATCTCAACGCGAGCCGCCTCGCGGCCGAACGCCCATAGGAGCAACTCGGAAACTGCCCCACGGACCCGCACCACGTTGTCCCCCTTCGCTGCCACACGATGTTTATCCGCCGCGACGAGTGGCGCAAACCCAGCCGGCTCCAGCACTACCGGGAGGCGAGAGTGCGCCAACAGCCTTAACCCGAGAAACTCTAGCGGTGCGAGCAACTCCTTCTGCACCGCTAGCGAGAAATCACGCGGTTCGCTGTGCGCATTGGCCCGGCGTAGGTCTTCGTGGTGCACAAAATGCTCTGCGGTGTTGAGCACTGAATCCACGTAGCGCAGAGGGTTGAGCTTTCCCAATCCCCTACCCCAGTCATCCACCAGTTCCTCAAAATCTCGCGCACGGACTTCCTCCATGATGCTGTCCGCATGGGAAGTCAGCGCTGGAACAAAAGAACTGATGACGACGTCGGGCCGGTTTTCGCGGATCCAGAGGTGCGACACGAGGTCGCGGGCCGTCCACCCTTCGCACAACGTTGGAGCATCGGGACCAAGTTCACGGAATAACGCCACCATCTTGGCGCGTTCTGCTGAGGAAAACGACATGCGCCCCAGCATACCTACCAGAAGCAGGAACGCTGGGGCACTGTCTACCTAGACGTTAGAGCGATTCACGGGAGGCGTGAACTTCATCGTCGTCAGGCATCAGGACATCCGAGTTCGTCGGCACGATGGTCGGCAGAATGACCGGCTCGCGCTTGTACTTGGAATCCATGAGCTTGGATACCTTGCGGCGCAGCTTCTGCACCATGCGGTAGGTATCGTTCTCGCCCTCAGCGGCGAGATCGTTCATCGTGGACTCAACCAACTTGGCAACCTCCGGCACGATGCCGCGGTCATCGTCAGAGAAACCAGTGGTGGATACAGCCGGATGCTCAAGCAGCCGGGACGTGCGGTTATCAATCACACAGGTGATGGAAACGACGCCGCCAGAGCCGAGGTTGGTGCGGTCTGCCAGGGTATCTGCGTCGACGTCACCCATGGAGACGCCATCGACGTAGAGGTTACCCACGGTAATCTGGCCAACAACCTCTGCACGGCCGTTGCGCAGATCAACGACAACGCCGTTCTGTGCCAGAACCACGCGGTCGCGGTCAACGCCAGTGGAGACTGCCAGTTCCTTGTTTGCACGCAGGTGACGCCACTCGCCGTGGACCGGCATAACGTTCTTCGGACGCGCAGCGTTGTACAGGAAGAGCAGCTCGCCGCCGTAGCCGTGGCCGGAGGCGTGAACCTTGGCTTCCTTGTTGGTGATAACTTCAGCACCAATCTGGGAGAGCATGTTCATGACACCGTAAACGGCCTCTTCGTTGCCCGGAATCAGGGACGAGGAGAAGATGATGAGGTCGCCGTCGCGGACGGTGATCTGACGGTGCTCACGGCGTGCCATGCGTGACAACGCAGCCATTGGCTCGCCCTGGGTACCGGTGGTGATGAGCAAGACCTTGTGCGGTGCCATCTTGGCAGCCTCGTCGATCGAGATGATGGTTCCGCGCGGAACCTTCAGGAAGCCCATCTTCTCGGCGATTTCCATGTTGCGCATCATCGAGCGGCCGTTGAAGGCAACCTTGCGGCCAGCATAAACGGCGGCGTCGATAGCTGCCTGTACACGGTACACGTTGGACGCGAAGGTTGCGATGATGACGCGCTGCTTAGCATTGGACACCAGGCGGCGGAAGGTAGCCGGGATATCTCCCTCGGATGCGGAAACACCCGGGATGTTCGCGTTGGTGGATTCGCAGAGCATCAGGTCGACGCCCTCATCACCGTAGCGAGATAGCGCCGGAAGGTCGGTCGGACGGTTATCCAGCGGGGTCTGGTCCAGCTTGATGTCACCGGTGTGGATGATATTGCCAGCCGGGGTGCCCAGCATGATGCCCAGTGCATCCGGAACGGAGTGGTTAACTGCCCAAAAACGGCAGCGGAACGAACCGTAGTTCACATCCGACTTCTCGTTGACCTCAACGAACTTCGGCTTCTGGCGGTGCTCCTTACACTTCGCCGCAATCAGCGCGATGGTAAAGCGCGATGCCACGATTGGAATATCCGGGCGCAGCTTCAGCAGCCACGGGATAGCACCAATGTGGTCCTCGTGAGCGTGGGTTACAACGAGAGCCTTGACCTTGTGAATCTTCTTCTCGATCGGGCCAAAGTCCGGCAGGATCAGGTCAACGCCAGGCTCACCGGAGGACGGGAAGAGCACGCCACAGTCGATGATGAGCATCTCGTCCTGGTACTCGAAGACGGTCATGTTACGACCGATCTCAGAAATACCGCCCAGGGCATAAATACGCAGCGAATCCTTCTGCTGCTTCGGCGGCTCCGGCAGACGCTTCGTCAGATCCGCGCCCTGCATGGACTTGGGAACGTTGCGGCGGCCACGGTTGTTATTACGGTTGCGATTGTTGTTGCGGCCACCGTTGTTGTGGTTGTTGTTGCCGCCGCGACCGCGACCACGGCCGCCACGGGAACCACGAGAACGGGAACGACGGTTGCCGTCCTCAGAATTCGAGTTATTCGAGTTATTAGACTCGTTCGAATTATTGCCGGATGCAGCCGATTCATTCGGTGCTTGGAAAACCGGCGAAGCCGCCTCATTCGAGGCGGTCTCAGTCTCCGCAGGCGGACCCGCCTTGCGGGTTACCTTGCGGGAACGGTTACGGGATTCAGTCATTCTTAAAGGACTCCAGCCTTCTCCAAATCGTGGCGGAGAGCCTCAACCTCCTCCGCGTCAGCCGCGGATACCGGAAGGCGAGGGTCCCCTACTTCAATACCCTGCAGACGCAGGGCAGCCTTAACAAGAGTTGCTCCGCCCAGACGGCTTTGCGCCTGGATGAGCGGGGTTAAAGTTTTCGCGTTAATCTCTCGTGCACGTGCGATATCGCCTTCTTCGAAGGCCACGTAGAGATCAGCCAGGGCGCGCGGTGCAAGGTGGCCAATCACGGAAATGACACCCGATGCGCCAAGGGCAAGCCAGGGCAGGTTGAGGCCATCATCCCCGGAGTACCATGCCAAACCGGTCTCCTGGATAAGCGGTGCGGCCGCAACAAGGTCGCTTTTAGCGTCCTTGACGGCCTGAATGTTCGGCACGTCCGCGAGACGGAGAATCGTCTCCGTTTCGATCGGGATGCCCGAGCGGCCAGGAATGTCGTACAGACAAATCGGAAGATCCACGGCGTTAGCCACGGCAGTGAAGTGCGCGTACACACCAGCCTGGGAGGGCTTGGAGTAGTACGGGGTAACAACCAAAAGGCTATCCGCACCTGCATCAGCAAAGGCGCGTGCCGCCTCGATGCTGGTAGCGGTGTTGTTGGTTCCCGCACCAGCACAGAGGGTGGCTCGGTCCCCTACCTCTTCCTTCACAGCCGCAAACAGCTCCAGCTTTTCATCCAACGACGTCGTAGGTGACTCACCCGTAGTACCCGAGAGGATGAGCGAGTCGACGCCGTTATCAACAAGATGAGCTGCTAGGCGACGCCCTGCAGACACGTCCAGCGCACCGTCCTGGTCAAACGGGGTGACCATCGCTACGCCCACGCGTCCGAAAGTGTCGACGCCTGTCTGTGCTGTCATACCTGTGCTCATAGGCGTCAAGATTACCCGCTTTGCACCTTATTAGCTGAATCGGGGCGTTGCGCGAGTCTTAAATTTCTCCTTAGGCGTAAGGACTCGACGCCATTTCGGTGCCATCGCTCAGGGTGGTGATATTGAAATCGTCGAAAAGCACCGGCGATTGCTTCCTCAACAGCTTCAGACATGCCACCGCTAGCTGCCGCATCTCCGTATCCGCCTGTTCCGTCGCCCGCGCGCCGATAAAGTGACGCCACGCCCGGTAGTTGCCGGTCACGACGATGCGAGACTCCGTCAGGTTGGGTAGCACTGCACGGGCGGCCTGGCGTGCCTGCTTCTTGCGCAGCAATGCATTCGGTTCCTGCTCGAGCTTCGATTCAAGAGCATCGAGAAGCTCTTCGTAGACGAAACGCGCATCATCGGCTGCCTGCAGAGTCAATCGGGTAAGTTGTTCATCCTCCGCAATGAGTTTCGGCAGCACCACTTCAGCCTCTTCAGAATGAACAAAGCGCTGCGAGAGTTGCGAAAAAGAGAAATGTCGGTGCCGAACTAGCTCGTGTGTTGCCGAACGCGACAAGCCACGGATATACAGCGTCGCGGTTGCGTGCTCGAGCAGCGCATCATGCCCAACCTCGAGGATGTGATGCAGATAAGCCTGGTTCGAAGCAGTTCGTGGGTTCGGCTTATCGAAGGACTCGTAACAAGCTCGCCCAGCGAACTCGACAAGAGCCTCGCTTTCCGACGCCTCCCCGTCCACCTCCCAGTCCACTCCCTGCGGCGCGTGGAAAGAAGTGGCCGCGATGAGCTGGACATCAAGCTCAGTGACCTTAGCCATTACAGCTCCAAGTACTTTTCCAGGCCCACGGTCAGCCCTGGATGAGACTCAATTTCCCGCACACCCATGAGCACGCCTGGAGTGAAAGAGGAACGGTCATAAGAATCTTGACGGATCGTCAGCGACTGGCCCTGGGTACCGAAGATAACTTCTTCATGCGCCACCATTCCTTGCATGCGGACTGCGTGAACATGGACGCTGTCAACATCCGCGCCGCGCGCTCCGTCGAGGGACTGCTCGGTCTTGTCCGGCATTGCATCCAATCCAGCCTCTTTGCGAGCCTTCGCAATGCCCTGTGCGGTATGAACCGCGGTGCCGGACGGCGCATCGAGCTTGTTCGGGTGGTGATACTCAACCACCTCAGCGCTGTCGAAGAATTTTGCAGCTTGTGCCGCGAAGACCATGGTCAGCACAGCCGAAATAGCAAAGTTCGGAGCGATCAACACGTGGCCCGCACCGTCTCCCTTTGTCCATTCCTCCACTTGCGCCAGACGCTCGGCGTCGAAGCCCGTGGTCCCCACGACGGCGTGAATGCCATGCTGAGTACAGAATTCAAGGTTGCCCATAACGGAAGCAGGCTGGGTGAAGTCAACGGCTACCTGCGCGCCAGCTTCGACTAGCTTCTCAAGCGGAGTATCGCGATCGATTTCAGCAACAAGCTCCAGATCCTCTGCAGCGTTGACGCCCTCCACGATTGCTTGTCCCACGCGGCCCTTAGCGCCGAGGACACCCACCTTGATAGTCATTCACAATCCCTTCATCTATGTTCGTTCTGTTAGCCACGACCAGTCTATCCCTGTCGACATCCAGGGCTCAGAACGGGGCACGCGGCGCTAACTCCCCTCGCCTGCACCATTCACCTACCCCCGTTGTTGTGTATGAGTAAAACCTATACCCCCAGCTCGGCAAGTGTCGAACACACAACCTAAAGCATTACTCAACACCCCCATGCTTCTTGGTTTGTGAAGTTTATCCCCGCAGGCTATAGACCTTGGTTTGTGCCGGCACTAGGATTAGTTGTAGAACACTTCTTCTAACACTATTTTCTCGGGGGATACGCCAATGAGCACCACCATCCTGCCGGACGCCTTCTTTAGCATCAGGACGCTTCAGTCCGGTAGGGATAAAAAAATCCGGATATTAACAGCACCTAGCATCCGCCTTTTACCTATCGATAGCATCTACCGGGTGGTGGTTTCCTTTACTGAGATGCTTACCGGTCCTGGGCCTTTATCACTCGCTCGCTTACGACCGTGTGCGCATAAATTGACCAGGATAGAGCTGAATCCATAACCAAAAGCGTGTGTGCCAGGGTTCCACCCGCGCTAAAGCGAGGAGGCTTGAAATCCCCGACAACATTTCCTTTATCGGCTCTTCCGGTTTTGGGGTGCGTAGCGG
>NZ_KV821910.1:0-1919 GCF_001815785.1 Corynebacterium sp. HMSC056F09 | reverse complement strand
CCACCGTCAAGCGTTTGACTACTTTGGTGGGGTCTGCCAGGTTGTTGTCCCCGATAACGCGTCGACGGCATCAAACGCGATCAGCACTGCCGATAGGAATCGGAAGGTCAACGACACTTACCAGCAGTTCTTGGAGCACTACAACACAGCAGCACTTCCTACGCGCGCGCGTCGGCCGAAGGATAAAGCGAATGTGGAAGCTGCGGTAAAGATCGTCACACACAAAGTCATCCACGCCCTTGAAGGCCACCAGTGTGTTGACTTGGACGAGCTCAACGGAAAGATTGTGGACTTAGTCGATGCAATCAACAGGTCCGTGCCGTTTCGCAGTCAGCACATCAGCCGCAGGGATCTCTTCGAAGAACACGAGCAGCATCTCCTTGCTGACCTGCCGACAACCCCATGGCAGCACACCGAGTGGAAGCGCGCGAAAGTGGCCCCTGATTTCCATATCACGGTTGCAACGGTGCGCTACTCCGTCCCGCATCAGCTTGTTGGCCGCACTGTCGATGTGCGCATCACAGGCCAGGTCTTGACCGTCTTTGATCAGGGGACGACCGTGGCAACCCACCAGGTTTCGCATAAGCGTGGGGCCTATGTCACTGACTATGAGCACATTCCATCTGGAATGGACTCCACCCGTGGACTGTGGACCAGTGACTACTTTTATCGCGAAGCCAGCAAAACCGGCCCGGCAACACGCAAGGTCATCGAAGAACTCATCGCGGCGAAAGCCATCCCGGCCCAGGCGTACCAGTCTTGCCGAAATGTGCTTTCGATGGGCAAACACGGCAACAAACCAATCCTGGAAGAGGCATGCCAGCGCCTGACCGCCAACGACGGCAGCCGACGGGCGGTGTCATATACCGCAGTCAAAAACATGATGGCCGCCATACGCAAAGAACACGCCACTCGGCCCCGCGGATTAGACCAGGCCCCGCGTAGCACCACAACCGCCCAGCCTGTAGCCGCTGACCGGGATACCACCGGCGCGTTTCTCGGCGGTGCAGACCAGTTCAGCATGGACAACCTCGCAAAGAAAGGAAACTAAACCCCTTGTCATCACCAACCCCGCCAACAGATCGCTTCCTTGACGAATCCGTCCTGCCCGACTTCACCGCGCTGCGGATGACAGCCTTTGGCAGAAGCGTCATCGACATCGCCAACGATCCCGCATTCGACACATGGACGTTTTCCCAAAAGGTGCTCTACGCACTTGATAAAGAAGTCGCGGCCAGGCGCGAGCGACGCATCAACAAACTGCTGAAAGCATCCCGATCTCCAAACCTTGATGCTTGCCTTGAAAACGTGGTCTGCACGCCTGACCGCAACATCAACCCCGAGCAAGTCAGCAGACTCGCTCACGGACAATGGTGCCACCTGGGCCAAAACATTGTCATCCTGGGCAAATCCTCAGTCGGCAAAACCTACCTCGCCCAAGCCCTGATCACAGCAGCATGCCGCAAAGACTACTCCGCACGGTTCTACCGCACCGACATGCTCGCCGCCGAACTGGCAGTCCTCCAACCCGATGACCCTAAACGGCTGAAATTCATCCAGCACCTCCACGACGTCGATGTCCTAGTCCTCGATGACTTCCTGACCACACCTATTGATGCCGCGACCGCGCACCAACTTCTCAACATCCTCGCCGGCCGTGAAGGCAAAGTCTCAACGATAGTGACCTCACAATTCACCCCACTGGAGTGGTACAAGTCCATCCCCGACGCCGTGATCTCCGAGTCAATCCTCAACCGACTCGTCTCCGGCGCCGAGATCATCACACTCGAAGGACCAAACATGCGCCTGAACACCAACGCATAACCACCAACAACGCCTGAGTGAGACACCGCTACCGGATACTCACTCAGGCGCTACCAGATACTCACCACACCGCTACCATTTCAGTCTTCTGAACA
>NZ_KV821909.1:0-359 GCF_001815785.1 Corynebacterium sp. HMSC056F09 | reverse complement strand
AACCGCCGACACCAAACAAAACAAACAACTCAATACAAAGTTGAAGGACCAAGACTTATTCAGTCTTGGTCCTTCAATTCGTTTTACAACCATTGTGTGTTGCAATTGAAAGTCTATTTCTGATTCCACACGAACCACCCGAGACGTTGCGTATAGACCGCAATGGATCCCTGCACCGTTCATACGCGCTAATTATCCCAGGTGAAGCGTCCAGGGTCACTGACATCAATCCTCAGGTAGCGCCTTTTGCGACCGCCCAGTCGGACCCCTACCGGATATATATCCAGGGCCTTGATATGCTGTGCTGCATCGCGCTGGTCGATGTAGTAAGTATCATGCGGCATCGCCAATCAGGCAGC
>NZ_KV821908.1:0-438 GCF_001815785.1 Corynebacterium sp. HMSC056F09 | reverse complement strand
TGTTATGTCCATGGACTTTTTGGACACGGAGTCCAGTAACTTTTTGGGCTAGGAGTCCAATGACTTTTTGGACGTGGAGTCTCCCTGCTTTTTGGGCAGGGAGTCTTTGGTGTTTTTGGACAGTCTCTAGCTCGTCTTACCGGTTATGGTTTCTTTCGTCTCGACGGGCGCGGACGCGACAGGATTGGTTTGATCTCTGGTGGCCGGCGGTGCCACATTCCTTCGACATGCCCGATGTTGATCTGTCCGCCGGCTGGACGCTCAAGTAGCTTGATGGGCAGTGGGAATGAAAACAGTGCTTCACCATCATGATCAGTGAAGAACTCAGCGGTGTCATCGGTAACGTGGCTGTATATGAGCCGGTTTTTAAACCGGAGTCCTACATAGAATCCATAGCCCAGGATGCGCACCACTCCGCTTTTGTTGATCCACAGTGTG
>NZ_KV821907.1:0-258 GCF_001815785.1 Corynebacterium sp. HMSC056F09 | reverse complement strand
TGAGAACTCAATAGTGTGCCAATGTACTTTTTGTGTTGGTTGATTTTTATTGTTCTGGCCGTGATGCGTTGTATGTGTGTTGCGGTTGGTGTATGCCGGATGGCGCTTTTCCTTTAAGCGGCGTCATTGTAAATAATATTAAGTTGTTTGGGCATATTGATTTAAATCTTCTAACTTTGCCAGCCTCCTTTTGTGCCCCGTCGGGTTGGGGGTTGGTTGGATTTTTTCTTTATGTAATTTTTGGATAGCCAGTCCGTG
>NZ_KV821906.1:0-720 GCF_001815785.1 Corynebacterium sp. HMSC056F09 | reverse complement strand
TGGCTTAAGGGACATTTCGTGTGGATTTGCGGCGTGTCGCACTAAGGGACATTTCGTGTGGATTTAGGCGCGTCCGGCCCAGCCTTTTCTTACGCCTAAGCTGGGGTTCCATTCGTTGTCGATGCCGGTGTCGAATGCGGCAGGTCGCCCGTCTGGGTGGCCGCGCCGTTTAAGTTCTTCTTTCGCCCATGCCTTGCGTGCGGCTTTTTCTCCTTGGCGTCCGAAGTCTTGTTGCTTGGCTAACTCCAGCGGCGCTACCGAGTCTTCGGTGTGGGTGTAGAGCCACCAGTCCATGGTGATGCGCTGATGCTCATCGAACATGCCACGATGATTGCCGGCTAAGTCTTTGAGCTGTTTGTTGATGCCGCCTTCTAGCAGGTTTGTGGTGGCTTTTAAGTCCTGTGTGACACCTTCAGGCGGGTCAAGGAAGGTAAATAATTGTCCGGCGTGGATGAGTTTTTCCAAACGTTTTAGAGCCCTGCGGGCGTTGCGGTGGGTGTACCACCATTTCTGGTTAGCGCTGACCCATTTCGGTACTTGGCCTGCCGGTATAGCACTGCGGTAGGTGCGCTGTTTAAGCCAATCAGCAAAGGTGATGCGGGTGTGGTGGACTGCAGCAGTAAACCGCGCAGCATCTTCACGGTTGTGTACCTGAACAAGCATGTAGCCCAGTTTCCGGATTGCTTTATGCGCTGGGTGAATCGGGTTGCGGCTGATATC
>NZ_KV821905.1:0-27340 GCF_001815785.1 Corynebacterium sp. HMSC056F09 | reverse complement strand
AAAGTACATTGGCACACTATTGAGTTCTCAGACATCGTCACCACACAGTCATACGGACCGCCTTGAGCGAAACGCAGTACTGCGAGTAAAGAAAATATTTGTTGTCAGGGCCTGTTTTCCTACCGCCACTCTCCAAGAACTTCAGTTCCTGTGGGGCGCTGTCGGTCGCGCTGACTCATATAAAGTTACACACGGCCTTGATAAAACACAAATATGCACTTCAATGAAGGTTTTTACCCCTTCTTGAAGTGCACTAAAACAACCTTTTAACGCAGACATTGGATGGCGCTCAGTGTGCCCCAAACCAGCCCATGAGGCCCGGGCTAAACACGTTGGTCTTTTTAGCCATCCGGGGATACGCGGCAACCCACACGACGTAGATGATTGCCATCCCTGTGAGCGTCCACCACACAGAGATCTCAGAGTTAAGCAGCCACGCAAGCAACACGGCAGCAATGGCTCCGACCGTGACAGCCGTATAGGGCCATGTCTCTTTGTCGGTGATCGCAAAGCTCACGAGAACGGCAGCCATTGCAAGGGGAACGATGGTGAATCCGGCGAGGCTTCCGGTCCACATCAACGTCACCACATCAGTGACAGCTCCCAAGCCCACTGGAATCGCGGTACACAATAACGTCGCTGTGGACCAGGCCGCGCGTGGAACGCCAAAGGTCACCGCATCCTTCATCGAGCTGCGAACCGCGTCAGCCACTAGCGGCAGGACAATCAACGTGACTATGGCGCCTACGATGCCCAGACCCTTATCCCACAGCTTGCTCACCACGATGTTTATCGCAGTTGCGATGGCTATACCGAATGCAGCCCACATCCACGCGCGAGCTTGAGGGCGCAACACAATCTGGGAGACCGGGGACGCTGAGAACCAGCCCGTCGAAGAATCACCATCGCTGCCCGCAATAAGAGAGCTCGTGGTCAGGCGTGACGGCTCGGCACGTTTTAGCATGCACACTGCCCACATGAGCGCCGGCGCAATGAGGACCCACCACGGGAAAGCCCAGGGTGCGCTGACGAGAAGGAGCAAAAGCGCCAGGGAGGCATTGATTCGCCGGTGCCCGTTCCAGACGCGCGTACTGAGACCAAAGGTGAGGTAGCGCGAGAAGTCAGGCTGGACCAGGTAGAGCTGGAGCGCCATAAGGAGTGAATACCCGATGGCCCACCCTTGCCCACGGTCCATTCCCAGCACCGGAAGGATGACAATCCACATGGCGTAGAAGAAGCTGATCCAGCTCAGCGCCATATGTCTATAGAGCTTCATCGCGCCTCCCCCAGCGCCAGAACGGCCTGTTCGAGGGATACTTCGGTGGCACGTAGCCCCATTTCCTGGGCCATGGCAAAGACGTTGGCGGTGTGGTTGGGGCGGGCGTCGACAAGCACACGGTCAGCGACGGCTGAGGTTTCGCGCTCGAGCACCGGGAGCTGCAGGCGCCCCAGCGCGCGATCGAGGGCTTCGGCAGAGCCAGTGAGCTGGACGACACCCTCGATGAACTCATCGATGGGGCCGGACAAGGGGTTGTCCCCCATCAGGGCTACGGTATCGAGCAAACCGGAGAGCTCGTTGAGGTGGTGGGTGGAGACAATAATGGTGCGGCCGTGCTCTTCGCGTAGGACTTCGTAGAATACTTGCCGCTTGGAAGCGTCGAGGCCTAGGTAGGGTTCGTCGAGAAGCATGTACGGCACCCCCGAAGCCACCGCGACGATGAAGCTCGCTGCCGACTTTTGCCCACGGGAAAGCCCCGAGTAGTTCTTCATCGGTAGCTCGAAGCGCTCGACCAATTCCTCGGCGCGCTCCTTGTTCCAGGTGGTCCAGCGCAGGCTGGATACGGTGAAAATCTTCTTCAGGTTCCAGCCTTCGGGCAGGGGGTTATCGATACCCATGAGCACGATCTTGTTGAGCACCTTTTCATTGTCATAGGGCTTGTCGCCGTCGACCTTGATGCCGGAGCCACCCAATTGCCCGGCGATTTTGCGCAGCAAGGTGGTCTTACCAATGCCGTTGGGGCCGACAAGCCCGTGAGTCAGGCCGTCATCAAACGTGAAGTGCGGGGTGGAAATCATGAATAGAGTCCTCGGCTTTCTGCGACAAGGTCGATGAGGTCATGGAGTTGCTGGCGGGTATAGCCCAGGCGCACGGCTTCGTCGATAAGCGGCGCGGCGTACTCGGCTGCGAATTCCTGGCGACGCCGCGCCCGGATCAGTTCGGCGGCACCAGAGGTGACGAACATGCCGATGCCTCGGCGTTTTTCGAGGATTCCGAGATCCACGAGGAGGGTCAGCCCCTTGCGGGCGGTCGCGGGGTTGATGCTGTGGAAGGCGGCGAGCTCATTCGTGGACGGTGCCTGGGCACCCTCGGCGAGAGTGCCCTCGATGATGGCGTCCTCGATGAGCACCGCTATCTGACGAAAGAGCGGCTGCGCGGAGTTGTCCATGCAGACCCCTTAGCTGGTTGGTTACTCATGTAACTAACCATATAACCAACCTTCGGCCAGTGCAAGGTCTCCCCATTCCATATCTTTGACCTGGGAATTTCCTCAAGGTTATCGACGTTTTGTGGCTAATGGGGCACACTGGACTACACCGGCCGTAGGCTGGAAGACCTCACAGAAGTGACCTAAGAAAATTAGTTAGAAGAAATAGAACGGAATTTAGGAGCCATGCTTGAACGAACACTTGTCTTCGTCGACACGTCATATCTACTCGCCAGTTTCTATAACTCCTGGGAGACGGGCGCCCGTGCCCAGCTAGAGATTGATTTACCCGAAGTGGTCAGCTCCCTCGGTTCGATGATTGAAACCCAGGTGGGCAACCGCGTTCACCGCCAATATTGGTATGACGGAATCCCGGATACCGGCCCCCACCGCTACCAACGCGCACTGCGCGTCTGCGACGGCGTCCAGCTTCGCACCGGCCAGCTCATCGAGTGGGGCGAGCGCCGCACACAGAAAGCCGTGGACACCCGCCTTGTCGCCGACATGATCGTCTCCGCCATGAAGGGCCAAGTCACGGACTTTGTTTTGGTCTCCGGCGATGCCGACATGATTCCCGGCGTCCAAGAAGCCGTGAACAACGGCGTACGCGTGCACCTCTATGGCTTTGGCTGGGATTCGATGTCCTCGGCGTTGCGCCATGCGTGCGACTCCACCACCATCCTGGATCCGCGGGAAGATTTCGCCGATGCAATGGAGCTCGAGGTCCTCGAAGGGCCGCTGCCGCCGACCATCCGCGAGCCCCAGCACTCCGAGGACGGCAGCGAGGGCGAAGCCGTTGCCACCGATGAGCACGCAGAGGAGTGCGACGAGCCCACCGAGGCGCAAGCCGCCTTCCCCTCCGCCCCCAAGCCCGGCCCGGCCACACCTTCTGCCGCCGCGACGGACGTCGCCGCGACTGCCTCTCATCCCGAATCAGCTGCGCCCGATACCTCCCGCAAGGAAGAGGAGCCTCTCCCCTCCGGCGAGCAGCCTTCCGCGCCCGGCATCGACTCGCAGGAGCCTGCGGGCGAGGAAGCGGACGCAGCCCCCGAAAGCTCGAAGCCAACGCCCAAGCCAGCTGCGCCCAAACCTTCGATGATGGCGCCGCGCCGCAAGCTGCGGTCGAAGTATGTTCCGCTCCCCGAAGAAGTGTGGAGCTCCGCCGGGTTCCAGTCCCCCTTTGACGTGGGGCAGCAATATGCCTCGTGGTGGTTCGACAACGCCGCGAGCGCCGATCAGCGCGACCAGGCCCACCTGCTCTCGGGCGGCGGCCTGCCCCCGGAGATCGATCGCCCGCTGCTGCAGTTCGCCTGCGAAACGCTGCACGAGTACACGCTGACAGAAACCCAGCGCGTCAACCTGCGCGATGGCTTTCACTCGGGCATCCGCGGCGTGCTCATCAATATCCGCCGCCAAGATAGCTAAACCGAAAATCGTCAAAAGGGACCTTGGAGAGCGTGGGGTTCTGAAACACCCCGGCCGCGCTGCGCGGCCCGCTCTAGAAGGTCCCTTTTCTGTGTAGTGGCTTGCTTCGCAGTGGCTACTGCTTGCCCTCGGCGGAGTCCGATTCGGCGTTGGCATCACTAGCATCAGAATCGGCGCCGGCCTCAAGCGCTTGGTCGCTGGCGAAGGGCGAGTTTTCCAGCTCCTTGCTCTTGGCCATCTCGGCGCGAATCTCGTCCAAGCGGGACGTAGCGGCCATGTCGTGGCCCGCGGCCGTAATTTCCTGAATGCGGCTACCACCCGCCGCCTGATGGAGCTCCTGGGCGCCGAGCGCATC
Source organism: Corynebacterium sp. HMSC056F09 (assembly GCF_001815785.1). NCBI lineage: Bacteria > Bacillati > Actinomycetota > Actinomycetes > Mycobacteriales > Corynebacteriaceae > Corynebacterium > Corynebacterium sp. HMSC056F09. The sequence goes on along the minus strand of NZ_KV821905.1, from coordinate 23,074 downwards.
CGCGTAGCGCTTCTCAATCTTGGCGCGCACCGAGTCCAAGGTCGGCGTGGAATCATCCGGCTTGAGCTCGTTCATTGAGTTCAACGCCTCGGCGTTCTTTTCCTGCATCGCTGCCTGATCTGCCTGGGACAGCAACTGGTCGACTTGTGCCAGCTGCTCCTTCAGGCGGGCCTCCGACTGCTGCTGCTGGGCCTTCGCCTGCTCGGCAGCCTGGCTAGCCGCCTCGTGCTGCGTTTTCAGGTTAGCCAGCTCGTTTTCCACGGCGACCAGCTGGCTCGCTACGACCTCTGCCGCCTGGTTGTACTCGGCGGCCTTCTGCGGATCCTCAGAGGCATCCGCCAACTCCAGCGCCCGGCGGGTCTGGTCCTGATAATCCTGCTGCGTCTTCACCAGGCGGTTGAGCTGCATTTCCAACTGGGTCTTGCGTCCAATAATCTCCGCTGCGTGTTCGGAAATCTCGCGATGCTGCTTCTTCGCGCCTTCCACGGCCTGCTGGATCTGGACCTTGGGGTCAGCGTTCTCGTCGATCTTCTGATCGAAAGAAGCCATCACATACTTCCAGCCTTTGCTAAATGGATTTGCCATCGCACTCACTCCTTTGTGGTTCCTGCAGCAGTAGTTAATGCAGCTCTTATTGGTGCCCTATATAAAAAGACGCTTTCCTGCGAGTGTAGCGATACTCACAGGAAAGCGCGCGCGGCGGGGCCACCGGGACCTCACCGCAGACAAGGACTAACCAGTTCTATTCCGCCTGCTGGCTCTCCACCTGGGCGCGGACCTCGTCCATGTCGAGGGCCTTAACCTGGCCAATGAGATCCTCCAGTGCCGCCGGCGGCAGAGCGCCAGCCTCGCGGAAGACCAGGATGCCGTCGCGGAACACCATCAAGGTGGGGATGGACTGAATCTGCAGCTTCGCGGATAGCTCCTGGTTGGCCTCGGTATCCAGCTTGGCGAACGTGGCATCGGGGTGCTCTTCAGATGCCTTCTCAAAGACTGGGCCGAAGCGCTTGCACGGGCCGCACCATTCCGCCCAAGCATCGACGAGCGTAATGCCGTCGCCGGAAACGGTCTCCTGGAACGTGTCCTCAGTAATGTCAATCGTTGCCATGTCTTTTCCTATCAGTCTCGGGGATATTTCTCGGTTCTATCAACCCCCAACGGTACACAAGACTCGATTATTCCTTGCCCACATACCCCAGGGGGGTATATCCTCGACAGTGACATTAACCCCCAAGGTAAGGAGAAGGATCCACCACCATGAGCACCACAACCTACACCGTTAACGGCATGACCTGTGGCCACTGCGAGCTTTCCGTCAAGGAAGAGATCTCAGAGATCAGTGGCGTCACCGACGTTACTGCCGACCACACCACCGGCGCCGTCACCGTGACCGGGGAGGGCTTTAGCGACGACCAAGTCGCCGCCGCCGTCGCCGAAGCTGGCTACGAGTTGGCCTAAGCACCATGACTACCAGTCTCACCCTCGGCATCACCGGGATGACCTGCACGTCGTGTTCCTCCCGCGTCGAGCGCAAGCTCAACAAGCTCGACGATGTCCACGCCACGGTCAACTTCGCCACGGAGTCTGCCTCCGTGAGTTATGACCCTGCAACGACGACGCCCGCCGATCTCATCGACGTCGTCGAAGGCGCAGGCTACGGAGCATTCACCATGAACGGTGAGGGGGAGGAGCCGGCCAGCACGGCGGAGGATGCTCGCGAAAGCGAGGCCTCCGACATCCTGCAGCGCACTCTGATCTCCGCGGCGCTCTCGCTACCAGTGATGCTGCTTTCCATGGTCCCGGCCCTGCAGTTTCAGCATTGGCAGTGGGCCTGCTTGATGCTCACCACACTCGTCTACGTCATCGGCGGAGCACCCTTCCACCGGGCCACCTGGGCCAACCTCAAGCATGGCGCCGCCACGATGGATACTCTCATCACTCTGGGCACCACCGCGGCTTTCGGTTGGTCACTCTACGCGCTCTTCTTCGGTGATGCCGGGATGCCCGGCATGACCATGCACATGACGCTACGCTCCAATGACGCGCAGATGGACCATATTTATCTCGAGTCCGTCGGCATGGTTATCACGTTCCTGCTGCTTGGACGATGGTTTGAGCTCAAAGCTAAGGGGCGCTCCTCCGAAGCGCTCACCACGCTGCTAACCATGGGGGCTAAAGAAGCCACCGTGCTCCGCGACGGCACCGAAACCCGCATTCCCGCCAGCGAGCTCCGCGTAGGCGATGTTTTTGTGGTCCGCCCCGGCGAGAAGATCGCCACCGATGGCGTGGTCCTCAGCGGTCATTCCGCCGTGGATGAATCCCTGCTCACCGGCGAGTCAATGCCGGTTGAGGTTTCACCCGGCAGCACAGTAACGGGCGCGACCATCAACGCCTCTGGGCGCCTTGAGGTGCGCGCCACCCGCGTTGGCTCCGACACCGTCTTGGCCCAGATGGGCGCGCTGGTTACTGCGGCCCAGACCTCGAAGGCACCGGTCCAGCGCCTCGCGGACCGTATCGCCGCCGTCTTTGTCCCCATCGTCATCGGTATCGCCATCCTCGCACTCGTGGCGCACCTCTGGTTCGGCGGTATCGCCCCGGCCTTCGTGGCCGCCGTCTCCGTCCTCATCATCGCCTGCCCGTGCGCCATGGGATTGGCGACGCCCACCGCAATCCTCGTCGGCACCGGGCGCGGCGCCGAACTGGGAATACTCATCAAGGGCCCGGAGATTTTGGAATCGACCCGCCAGATCGACACCATCGTTCTGGACAAAACCGGCACCATCACCGAAGGCCAGATGTCGGTGGGAGCAGTCCAAGCTAAGGCAGGGCACACGCAGCAGGAGGTTCTCCGCCTCGCGGCCGCCGCGGAACAGGGTTCCGAGCACCCCATCGCACGAGCCATCCGCACAGCCTACGAGGGCGAGTTACCCGCAACCGAGGGCTTCCACGAGCTTCCCGGCCAGGGAATCGAGGCAACGATTGAGGGCTCCCGGGTGCGGGTAGGCCGGCCGCCCGCGGGCTATGACGGCACCGGAACGCAGGTGGGCGTCTACGTCGATGACACCCTGGCAGGCACCATCGAGCTACAGGATCGCATCAAGGAATCCTCCGCCGCCGCCATCGCGGCAATGCACAAGCTAGGACTTACACCCCACCTACTCACCGGGGATAACGCCGGCGCGGCACGTGCAGTGGCGCGGGCCGTTGGCATTGATGATGCCAACGTGACAGCGGAGGTCATGCCCGCAGACAAAGTGGATACTATTGCTCGTCTGCAGGAGCAGGGGCGCACTGTGGCCATGGTGGGCGATGGCGTCAACGACGCCGCAGCGCTCGCGCAGGCGGACCTCGGAATCGCGATGGGCGCGGGAGCCGACGTGGCGATCGAAGCTTCCGATATCACGGTGATGAACAACGACCTGCGCTCCGTCGCCGAGGCAGTGCGGCTCGCGCGCAGCACCCTACGTATCATCAAGGGCAACCTATTTTGGGCCTTCGCCTATAATATTATTCTTCTTCCCGTGGCAGCGTTCGGCCTGCTCAACCCCCTATTGGCGGGGTTAGCAATGGCCCTGAGCTCAGTCTTTGTGGTGACCAATTCTCTGCGGCTAAAAAGCTTTACCCCCGCAGAGTAAGCTTAGCCTGCATGAATCGTCTTGATCATCGCTCTATCTCACGCACGGAGAGGCTCGACCGCCTTCCCGTCACCGGAAAACACAAACGTCTTCTTTTCGGCTCCGGCATCGGCTGGGCGCTCGACGCCATGGACGTGGGCCTCATCTCCTTCATCATGGCCGCTCTGGCCGTGCACTGGGGGATCACACCGACCCAGTCCTCATGGCTGGCGTCCGTGGGCTTCATCGGCATGGCCTTGGGTGCTACCTTCGGCGGCCTCTTGGCCGATAAGTTCGGCCGCCGCCACATCTTTGCGCTAACCCTGCTGGTCTACGGCCTTGCCACGGGTGCTTCCGCCCTGGCGACGGGCCTCACGCTCCTCATCATCCTGCGCTTCTTCATCGGACTTGGCCTCGGCGCCGAGCTGCCGGTGGCCTCCACGCTGATCTCCGAGTTCGCACCCCTCAAGGTCCGCGGGCGCATGGTGGTCTTGCTGGAGGCCTTCTGGGCCGTGGGCTGGATCCTCGCTGCGGTAATTGGAACGTTCGTCGTGGGGGCGTCGGAAAGCGGCTGGCGCTGGGCCCTAGCACTCGGCATGGTGCCCGCCCTCTATGCCCTCTATGTGCGCCTTCACTTGCCTGAATCAGTACGCTTCCTGGAGTCGAAGGGCCGCCACGAGGAAGCAGAAGAAATCGTCGCCTCCTTTGAAGCCGAGGTGGATGAGGCGGACATCGACCGCACGACCCCGGCACCGACCTACTCCGAGGAAGATGTCACCGCCACCAGCATCTGGTCGAAATCCCTGCGCGGGCGCACGCTGGCGCTGTGGACCATCTGGTTCTGCGTCAACCTGTCTTACTACGGCGCCTTCATTTGGATTCCGTCGCTGCTTGTCGCAGACGGTTTCTCCCTGGTGAAGTCCTTCAGCTTCACGCTGATTATCACCCTGGCCCAGCTGCCCGGCTACGCCGCAGCGGCCTGGCTCATCGAGGTCTGGGGACGCCGCTCGACCCTGGCGACCTTCCTCGTGGGCTCTGCCCTGTCCGCCGGATTCTTTGGCTTCGCCAACACTGAGGCCATGATCATCCTGGCCGGTTGCCTGCTCTCCTTCTTCAACCTGGGCGCGTGGGGCGCGCTGTACGCCATCGGCCCGGAGCTCTACCCCACCGCCCTGCGCGGGCGCGGTACTGGTGCGGCCGCGGGCTTCGGCCGACTCGCCTCCATCCTGGCGCCGCTTATCGTTCCGCCGCTCATCGCGGTGGCGGGCACGGGCTGGCTCTTCGTGCTGTTCGCAGCGGCCTTCGGACTCGCCGCTGCGGCGGCACTGACCCTGCCAGAATTCAAGGGTAGGACCCTTGCTCAATAGGATCGCCCTTGGCGCGTGGGTCGCGGTCATGGCCGCGCTCACCACGCTTAAGCCCTTCTACCAGATCGGCTACCTTTGGAAGCCGGAGAACCAGCGGGTCCGTGACCTGCGTTTGGTGCCACTTGATGAGTTCTCCGGAGGCACCTGGTTTGGCCCGCTTTTTGAGTATGCGGGCAATACCGCCTTTTTCATTCCTTTCGGCATGCTCGTCTTCAGCATGTGCCGATCAATCAAGGCAACGGCCGCGTGGGGATTCGCGCTGAGTTTGGCGCTGGAAACAGTCCAGTATGCCTTCGCGCTCGGACGCACTGATATTGATGACCTCATCTTCAATACGATCGGCGCGCTCATCGGCGCGGCATTCGCCCGGCTGTGCGGCGAGCGCTTCTTCCCCGTGTGGCGGTGGCTGGCGCTCGCCGCGGCTGCGGTCTTCCTGGTCTTGGTCATCCTCGGCCCACGGTTGGGTGACCCCAACGCCGTCGTGGACCTGTAATTTAACCGTGCGCCATGTTGACGAACTTGGAGTAGTGCAGCTGGTGCGCCACCTTCACCGTGTCGATCGGGCCGCCACGGTGCTTGGCCAGGATGATATCCGCCTCACCGGCGCGGGGATCATCGCGGTCTTGCGAGTCCGGGCGGTAGAGCAGCATAACCATATCGGCGTCCTGCTCCAGCGAGCCGGACTCACGCAGATCCGCCAGCTGCGGCTTCTTATCGGTACGGGATTCCGGGCCACGGTTCAGCTGCGAAATAGCGATGAGCGGAACTTCCAGTTCCTTGGCCAGCAACTTGAGCTGGCGCGAGAACTCCGAGACCTCTTGCTGGCGGGACTCCACCTTCTTGCCCGAAGACATCAGCTGCATATAGTCCAACACAATGAGGTCGAGCCCGTGCTGCTGCTTCAGACGGCGGGCCTTCGAGCGGATCTCCATCATGGTGAGGTTCGGGGAATCATCGATGAACAGGGGCGCATCCTGGATGCGATTGAGGGTGTCATCGATCTTGGCCCAATCCTCCGTGGACACGCGGCCACCGCGCATATCCGACAGCTTCACTTCCGCCTCCGCTGACAACAGGCGCATGACGATCTCGGAGGCAGACATCTCCAGGGAGAAAACCACAGAAGTCTTGTTGTGCTGCAGAGAGGCCGAGCGCATGAAATCCATGGCCAGCGTGGACTTGCCCACGCCAGGGCGGGCGGCGACGATAATCATCTGGCCGGCACGCAGGCCATTGGTCAGGTTGTCGAGGTCGATGAACCCTGTGGGCACGCCCGACTCCACGCCGTTTTGCTGCAGGGCGGCGAGCTCATCGATCGTGGGGTCGATGAGATCACTCAGCGCACGGTAATCCTCAGTCGTCTTCTTCTGCGCCACGGCGAAAACTTCCTGCTGGGCGCGGTCCAGCACGGACTCGATCTCCATGTCTTCGGAGCCCTGGAAGCCGAGTTGGACGACTCTAGTACCGGCGTCCACCAGCTTGCGCAGCACCGCCTTCTCCGCGACAATCTCCGCGTAATAGCGGGCGTTAGCCGCAGTGGGCACCGTGGCCAGCAGGGTATGCAGGTAGGGCGCACCGCCAACGCGTTCAAGGTTGTTATAGCGATCGAGACGGGCCGCAACAATCACCGCGTCAATATCCGTGCCCGCCGCGTAAAGATCGATCATGGCCTGGTAGATGAGCGTGTGCGCAGGATAGTAGAAGTCCTCCGGCTCCAGCTCCTCAATGACCTCCATGACCGTATTCGGGCTCAGGAGCATGGCGCCGAGAACGCCCTGTTCGGCCTCGCGGTCCGCGGGCGGCTGGCGAAATTCGCCGTAGCGCTTTGGCTCTTCCTGCCGGTAAGAGCGGCGAGGTTCCTCCTCTACCGGCTCCGGCGGCGGTGGAACGTGGTCGTCGTCAAAACTGGCATTAGTCATTGCTCATCAATCCCACCGTTCATTAGTCCCACCCTGGCCGTGCCTGAAGTTCTTACTCTTCTCCGCGCCGGACGGCCAAGCTTCGATGCAGTGCCAAGCGGCAACCGCGCGTAGTACACAACAGTGTAGCCGAGGGTCAAGACACTACCCCTTGGGCATAACTCTCACAGTTATCCACAGAGAGCTGTGGAATTCCCAGGTCAGCAAAGACTTGGTATGCAAAGCCAGAGGTCAGGGCTGTGGATAACTTTGCACCGCTGTGACCAGCGAAGTTTATTTCTGCAGGTCAAGGCGCGTTTTTTGAGATGTGAAAATACGCACAAATCCCGTGGAAAAGTAGGGGCATTACCCCGATATCGCCGCTACCAGCGGGTTAACACATGGCGGCATGAGTGAATTCACCGTTAACTGAACGCAGGTTTATCCACAGGCTGGGCGAGTTATCCACAGGCCGCGCTTGGCGACGTTTCCCTGCCTCCTGCGGTGCTAGATCCCCAAAAGGCGACCCCGCGTAAAACGGCGCAAGGCCGTGCTTCCTCTCACCACCTCACATAGTGAAAGGAGCACGGCCTTAAAGCCTTGCTGTTGTCTTAAGGTCACGTCCTGCGTACCGGCACCGCGCCTCACACGCGGGCGAACGGAGGGTGACCGTCGTGCGCCTTAATTCTTAGGCAGCGACGACCGAGAAGTTCACCTTGCCGATAACGTCAGCGTGCAGCTTCAGCTCGACTTGGTAGTTGCCGGTCTTCTTGACCAGGCCCTTGGGCAGCACAACGATGCGCTTGTCCAGCTTCGGGCCGCCAGCGGCGGCAACGGCGTTCACGATGTCCTCAGCGGACACGGAGCCGAAGAGCTTGCCGGACTCGGAGGTCTTCACGGGGACGTTAACGTCCTTGAGCTCCTCCAGCTGGGTACGGATCTCGCGTGCGTGGTCCAGGTCGCGGATTGCGCGAGCTTCCTGGGCGCGCTTGATGCCCTCGATCTGCTTCTCAGCACCGCGGGTAGCAACGATTGCCAGGCCGCGCGGAAGCAGGTAGTTACGTCCGTAGCCGTCCTTAACCTCTACAATTTCGCCGGGGGCGCCGAGGTTCTCAACGGCAGCGGTGAGGATCAGCTTCATGATCCCTGCCTTTCAATTGAGTTAAATGAATACTTGCGTGACAGTCTTAGAACGGGGGTTCTGCATCCGCACCACCAAAGCTTCCCGCTTGGGGTGCAGAATTCCACGGATCGTTACTCGGAGCCGACTGCTGCTGAGACTGCTGCGGGGCAGAGGACTGGGACTGGTTTCCAGAGAAACCGCCCTGGTTTCCGGAGAAACCACCTTGGTTGCCGCCGCCGTAGTTAGCACCACCCTGCTGCTGGCCACCGCCATAGTTGCCGCCGCCGTTGCCGGACTTGCGGTTAACCTGTGCGGATGCATAACGCAGGGACGGGCCGACCTCATCGACCTCGATTTCAAAAACAGTGCGGTTCTCGCCCTCACGGGTCTGGTAAGACCGCTGGCGCAAACGGCCAGTAACGATAACGCGCATGCCCTTGGTCAAGGTCTCCGCAACGTTTTCTGCGGCTTGGCGCCACACGTTGCAGGTGAGGAACATGGCCTCGCCGTCCTCCCACTGGGAAGTCTGCTGATTATAGCGACGCGGGGTGGAGGCAACACGGAAATTTGCCACTGCGGCACCCGCTGGGGTGAAGCGCAGTTCCGGGTCGGCCACAATGTTGCCGACAACCGTAATGTTGGTATCTCCCTGAGCCATGTCTTTACTCCTTAATATCGGTTACGTGGATTGCTCGAAACCCAGTATCCGCTATTTGCTGTCGGTGCGCAGAACCTTGGTACGCATAATGGAGTCGTTCAGGTTCAGACGGCGATCAAGCTCGAGAACCGAGTGGGATTCACACTCCAGCTCCACGACTGCGTAGATGCCCTCTTCCTTCTTGTTGATCGGGTATGCAAGACGGCGCTTGCCCCACACATCAACCTTTTCGACTTTGCCGCCATCCTTGCGGATCGTTTCGAGGAACTTGTCTAGGGACGGGGTTACGGTGCGCTCATCCTGGTTAGGATCCAGAATGATCATGACTTCGTAGTGACGCACGGACCTCATCACCTCCTATGGTCTAGTAATTGGTATCGGCCATATCACCTTTGCGGATATGGCAGGAGGGTCTGTTGCGTCAAGCAACCCTCACACAGTACCGCACTGACCGGCGGAAAAGGAAATCCCCCATCTCCTCGGCTGCCGCTAGTGGGTCGCCGCGACGAAGATCGCCGATCCCGCCGGGATCACCGTGAGAAACAGCAAAGCCAGCAAGCCCAGCACAACCGGCCAGGTGCGGTCTTGAGAGCGCTGAAACAGGTAGTAGGCGCTCAACACACAAAGGAAGCCCAGCGTGATGGAGACGATGCCCACGATGGTGATAGTCATCGTGCAAAATCCCCCGCCAACGGGTCCCTGCCGCCATGAGCGGCGCGGACCTTGTCCTCAGACTTGCCCCACATCTGGCGGATGATGAGCACACCGATGGCAATGATGAAGCCATCGCGCGTCAGCACCGCGATATCGAGCATCTCGTGCGGCAGACCCTTATTTTCCGAGCCGAGCATGTGCCAGGTGAGGATGGGCCAGAGGAGGGCGTCGGCAAGCGCCCAGCTAAAGATGAGCCGCCACCTGGGAAGGGCCAGGAGTGCCGGGACGACCAGCCACAGGGAGTACTGCGGGGACCACACCTTGTTGAAAATGAGGAAGGCCATGATGATGAGGTAGATCATTTCGGCTACTCGCGGCGCGCGCGGCGCCTTGAGACCCAGGATGGCAATCGCCCCGCAGCTCACCAGGAATGCCACGAGCGAGAAGGTGTTGAGGAATTCGGGCTCAAAGCTCACGCCCGTCACGCGGCTCAAGAGCGCATAGATCGTGGTCCATTCCGCACCGCGTTCTTGATTGAGCCGGAAGAATTCGCGCCAGGCCTCGGGGTAGGCGAGCGCCACGGGTAGGTTCACCACGAGCCACGTCACAGCGGTTGCCACGAACATCTTGAAGAAAGGCGCCCACCGCTTGTGGCGGATGGCCAACACCAGAAACGCGCCCAAGATAAACAGGGGCCACAGCTTGAATGCCGTGCCGAGCCCGATGAGAATGCCGGCGAGCCAGTTCTTGCGTTTTTTCACGGCGAGAAGGGCACCCACCATGAACGCTACCGACGGGATGTCCCAATTGGTGAAGGCGTGGATGACCACGAGCGGGCTGGCCGCCATGAGAATGGTATCCCATGCCCGGTTGCCCGTGAGCTGGAATACCATGACCACGGTGCCGACCCACACGAGGGACAAGATGAGCGTGGTCAGCCCAAAGTACCAACTGACCTCGGCCATACCAATCCACTCGACAGCCGGATACGTGGTGCGCGCCAGCCAGCCGACGACCCCCTGGAACAGGCCCGCCAGAACGGGGTATTCCATGTAGCGCGTGAGGTCTCCCTCCACCCAGGAGTAGGCATAGGGAAAGCCAGGTTGGTCCAAGCCGCGCCCACCATAGAGCGGCACGATGTCGTTGTAGCAAAAGGACGTGTACTGGCGGTTGCCATCCCAGTTCAGGCTGATGAGGCCGTCCTCGCCCCGGCGGCTGCCCGCACAGGTTGCCTTACTCAAAAACCCAAACGCCAGGAACGTCCACGCCAGTGTGATGATGACGCGCAGCGGCGTCCACCAACCAGAGTGGGCCGAGCGGGCGAAACGCCCCGTCGGCCCGCCGAGGGCATTGACGGCGCCACGGGTCATCGATTCGGATGAGAGTGGGACAAGCTGCGAAGAAGTGTGATGGCTCACCGGGGGATCAATCTCCTATTGGCCAAGCAATTGGTCGAGGCCATCTCCATTAAGAATGTCATCGAGTGAAGGTACTTCAGGGTTAGCGGGTTGCTCAGGCTGCTCAGGCTGGGCCGGCTGCTCTGGGCTACCGCCCTGACCCTCGTCGTGGTGCTCGCCGCCCTCGGCAGGTGTTTCCTCTTCACCCTCGGTGCTGTCGCTCTCCGGGCTCGCCGGCGTCTGGTCCCACGTCGTGGTCTGGCTCGGGTCATAGACATAGCCCGAACCCCAGCTGCCGACGCCATAGTTGATCGGATAGGCCTGCGGGAAGGGCTGCTGCTCCGTGTTGGCCAGAGAGGTGTCCAAGATGGACTTCCAGATCTTTGTCGGTGCATCCGAGCCGTACATGATTCCACCCCACTGATTAAAGATTGCGGAGGTGTTGTCGGCCGTGCCTACCCACACTGCTGTAGCCAGCTGCGGCGTGGAACCGACCATCCACGCATCCTTGTTCTGGCCCGTATCGCCCAGCTGCGTCGTACCAGTCTTGGAGGCAGACGGGCGTCCGCCAGCTAGCGCACCATTGGACCATGCGGCAATTGGCTGCATCGCGGAGATCACGTTGTTGGCCACGTTGGCGGAGACACGGCGTTCACCGCCGTCGGTCGGGTTCTCGTAGAGGACTTCGCCGGCAGCGTTTTCTACCTTTTCCACGAAGTGCGGCTGATGCCATATGCCTTGGTTGGTCAAGGTGGCCATTGCCGTCGCTATATCGAGCGGACGCGACTGGTACTGGCCCAGCACGATGCCCTCGTACGGCGTTCCACCATTTTCAGTGAGGGTCTTTTCAATCCCCGGAAGACTGCGCGGCACGCCCAACGCATGCGCCATATCCGCGGTGTCCTGCGTCTTGTTTTCCAAGTCATCCTGGAGGCGCAGGAAGGACGTGTTATAAGAATTCTTCATTGCCTCAGCGATGGAGCAGCTACCGCAGCCGGCACCCACGTCGTTGGTCACGAGCTGCGATCCAGGCAGCTGGTAGGGCGCCGAGGAGTAATAAGTATTGAGATCGATGCCCTGCTGGAGCGCTGCGGCCAGGGTCATAATCTTGAAGGTTGAACCTGTCTGCAGCGGGGAATTGGCATAATCCCAGCCGTTGGAATCGTCACCGCCGTAGTAGCCACGCACGGCACCCGTGGCCGGGTCAATGGTGACTGCTGCCGCGCGTGCATCTTCCTGCAGCACTCCCAGCTCTGCGTGGGCAGCATCCGTCGATGCATTCTGGACGGTCATATCAATGGTCGTCGTCACCTTCAGACCACCGGTGGCCAGCTGATCCTCAGTGATGCCCACACGGGACAGCTCATCGATGACCTGGTTCTTGATGTGGCCATAAGCGCCTGGCGCTTCGGTGTAAGCGGAATACTCAGACGGATCGCGAGTTTCCGGGAAGACCAACTGATCGCGTTCAGCCTGATCCAAGTCACCCATCTCAACGAGGCCATCCATGACGTAATTCCAGCGAGCTTGGGACCGTTCCTCATCTACCCACGGATCAAGGACGGACGGGGACTGGATAACACCCGCCAGCAGCGCGCCTTCTTCCTTAGTGAGGTCCTTGGCGTCCTTATTAAAGTACGCATTGGATGCAGCCTCGATGCCATACGCATTGCGGCCGAAGTAGACCGTGTTGAGGTAGGCGTTGAGGATGTCCTCCTTGGACCATTCGTTGGTCATCTTCACCGAGTAGATGAGCTCACGAATCTTGCGGACGTAGGAGTACTCGTCACCAACGAGAGTATTCTTCACATACTGCTGAGTAATCGTCGAGCCACCACCGGCGGAAGCATCACCGGTGAGCTTGCCCAAGACGGCACGGCCCAGACCTGTAAAGGAAAAGCCCGAGTTGGTCCAGAACTCGCGGTCCTCGGCCGCGAGGACAGAATCCTCAACGTAATCCGGGATCTCATCCAGGGTCACCTGGCGGCGGTTGCCCTCCGGTGGAACTAGTTTGGCCAGCTGGGTTTCGCCGTCGCCGGCGACAATCGTGGAAATCTGGCTCGGCTGCAGCTCCTTGGGCTCGGGGACGTCGTATTGCGTATACGCGTACCCAAAGAGCAAGGCGGGGATGCCGACAATTACGAATAAGACAGCGAGCACGATCCACGGCCAGCGGCGTGTGCGGCCGGACGAACGCCTACTCCTGTGCGAGGCGCTCTTCTTGCGATTACCTGACTTTCGCCCGGAGGTTTCCTTCTCGGTCACTAATCCGTGTCCTCATCAATCCTGTACAGAAACTGTAAATACATGCAGCTTACCGGCGTGAACTGGGAAGCCAAAACTACCTTCGAGCATAGACCGTGGCCGCTCGAAGCAGATGATTCCAGCGGCATGCCGGGCACACTTCCACGAAATGCACTGTAAACTCCAGCCCCTCGGCCGCCATTTCTGCAATTTCCGCCGCGCTGCGCGCGCTTCCCGCACGGCGCTTTAAAAAGTCGCCATAAACCCAGCGGGTCAGTCGCAGCTCTTCTCCGCACACCGGGCAAGGCTTCTGCATGTCAACGCCATGATGCTCCGCCGCCGCGCGGAGGAGAAAACCAGCATCACACAATTCTTCGCGCGTCACTTTTCCCGCGCGAAGCTCACGCAGATGCTGTGCGCGCTCCCATTCATAGGAGACTTCGTTGCGGTAGGCCACTTCTGGCCTTGTCTTTGCAGACTCTGCCTTGGACGGAGAATTCACGCCGGACAGTGTAGTGCGGGCAGCGTCAACAATCTAGGCTCCCCTTGGGCACTTCGCGACGCAAAACCTAATTTTTTAGTCAGCTAACTACCGCCGCGAGTGGATTGTAGCTACACTTATTTTCCATGAGTGAAGAAACTATCGAATCCCCGATCCCCTACGAGGACGCCCTGGATGTTGCCCGCCAGATCCAGCCCGCGCTCAATAAGCTCATGCTCATCTTCCAGCGCACAACGGAGGGCACGTCCCTAACCACCTCGCAGGTCTCGATCATGAATCAGCTGCGCCTGCGTGGGCCCTCTCGCGTCAGCACCATTGCCCAAGCAGAGCTAATCCGGATGCCCACCGCGTCCAATGCACTGTACCAATTGGAGCGCCAAGGCTTCGTGGAACGGCACCGCGACGAAAAGGACCGCCGCGGCGTTCTCGTCGCCCTCACCCAGCTCGGCGAATCCGAGCTGACCATCGTCTCCCGCCAGCGTGCGGCAGCTTTGGCCGAGATCCTGCGCTGGCTTGAACCGGAGGACATCAAGGACGCCAATTCTTTGGTCAACCTGATTTCCAAACTCGCGGATGTGTACCGCCCCACCATGGACGGAAAATAGACCAAAAAGCGCCGGTAGAACGGATTTTATTTTAAAGCGTGAAGGGTCGATAATGAAGGAAACGACCCCGATCCTTTTGATGAATGGCTAAGAAATCTTCACACCCTGCGGAAGGACAGTCCTCCTCGGAGGACCGTATTCCCCCGCTTCGCGTACTCGTCTCGTGGAGTCCTAGCTCCACGGGCACCGAGGCCATCGAGTTTGCCGCATGGCTTGCGCGTTCCACGCCCGTTCAGATCCGGGTAGTATCCACGATTTCGCAACCCCTCACCGTGACGTCGCTCAGCAAGCTCAGCGGCTCCTATAAGCAGTGGTTCAAGAAGGAGCGCGCAACCTGCGAACGCGCCGTTAAGCAGGCCTTGGACGCAGCCGGGGTGGACAAGGCCCAGCTCGATAAGAACGTCTCCGTTCTCATCGCGGGACCGTCCCGCCCGCAGCTGCTGGAGCAAGCGGCTACGGATTTCAACGCTCACGTCATCCTCCTAGGGGCCAACCAGTCCGCGCCGAAGGGCCGTTTCTTCTCCGGTTCTACCGCCGATGCGCTGCTGCACTACTCGCCGCTTCCCGTGGGTCTCACCCCGCGCGGTATCAAGCTGTCCAAGCACGGAGTGACGCGCATCAATTTCGCCTTCACCGAACTTGGCCGCGCTGACGATCCCGCCCTCCGGCACGCAGCTTGCATTGCGCAGCGCGGCGGCATCCCCTTGCGTATCCTGGCGTTTTCCGCCAAGGGGCTGGTCGACGTCCCCCTCGAATACTCCCCCACTTTTCCCTCCGACGCCCCCAATTGGCGCGAGCACTCGCTCTCGCTGTTGGACCGCGCCCACGATTTCATCGCAGAGGCCTTCCCGGAGATTTCCGTCACGACGGACATCGGCAGCGGCCACGGCTGGTCCGGCGCGGTGGATTCGCTCAAGTGGAAGAAGGGCGACCTGCTCTGCTTGGGCTCCTCCCCCATGGGACCGATCGAGCGCGTCTTCATCGGCAGCACCGCCACCGAACTACTCCCCCACGTGGGCGTGCCAGTCCTGGTCTGCCCGAGCACCTATGACCCCGAAGCCCGTTAGACTTGCACAGCATGGCAGCAGAGCACCCCGAAAATGATCTCACGTCCGACGCGGACTATACCAACCTGCCTCGCCCCGAGCCCCGCAGCTTTGATGAGCTTGCCGACGAGCCCGATCCCCTCGCCGTCGCCGAGGCCAACCGCCGCTCCTCGCGCCAGGCGCTGTGGTTTATGGTGGCTATCCTTGTGAGCTCGGCGCTGTACGCGCTCCTCCTCGCTGGATTCTTCAGGTTTTTCGGAACCACGACCGACTGCCTCCGCGTGGAGTTCGCCGCTTGGCTGTGCACAAGGACCCAGCGCACGGTGTTCGCCACGACGACGCTGATCATCCCCTTCATCGGCATGATCGGCTGCGCCGTCATCATGGTGCGCAAACTCAAGGCCTACGTGCGCTGGCGCGGTTGGATGGCGATTTTCTGGGTCATGGCCGGCAACTTCATGATCTGGTGCATCAACGACATCCAGATCCTGCTCACCCCGGTGCTTGAAAACTAGCGAAAGCTAGGCCTGCGCCTGGGCCGCAGCCACCTCGGCGCAATCTGGACGCCCACAGTGCTGGGTTTCCACGTGCTGGATACAGTCATCGCAAATGAGCACCTGCTTGCGGCACGTGTCCTCATTAATGCAATTGTGGAAGGTATTCGTCCCCTTCCCACAGTGCACGCAGTGGCCAAGCTGAATAAAGCCTGGATCCTCTAGGCCCTGACCAAACTCGTGGTGCATGCGCTTGTCAAAGACGTACATCGAGCCTTCCCACAGGCCATCGTTGCCGTACTTTTCTCCGTAGCGGACGATGCCGCCGTCAATCTGATAGACCTCGTTAAAACCGCGGTTCTTCATCAGCGCGGAGAGGATTTCGCAGCGAATACCACCCGTGCAATAGGAGACCACGGGCTTGTCCTTCATCCAGTCATATTTTCCGGACTCGAGTTCGGCGATGAAGTCGTGAGTCGTGCGCACATCCGGCACCACGGCATTCTTGAATTTGCCGATTTCCGCCTCCATGGCGTTGCGCCCGTCGAAGAAGACAACTTCCTCGCCACGCTCCTCCACCAGCTTGTTGACCTCTTCGGGCTTGAGGTGAACACCACCGCCGATGACGCCGTTCTCATCCACCTTGAGCTCGCCCGGCGCGCCGAAGGCCACAATTTCATCGCGCACCTTGACCGACAGGCGCGGGAAGTCTTCCGCTCCGCCCTCGGACCACTTGAACTCCATCTTCTTGAAACCCGGGTACTCGCGGGTCTCGCGCACGTAGCGCTTACACGCATCCATGTCCCCGCCCACGGTGCCGTTGATGCCGTGCTCCGAAATGAGGATACGGCCCTTGAGCCCGAGCTTCTCGCACAGGGAGCGCTGCCACAGCATGATCGCGGTGGGGTCCTCGATAGGAGTAAAGCAGTAGTAGAGGAGAATCTTGCCAATAGTCACGCCCGCAAGTCTAGGCCCGCTGCGAGGTAAAACCCCAATCTTTTGGGCACAGCGCTGCAACCGCTCTTAACCCAAAGCCCCAGACCTCGATCCCGAAACCTCCTGGTGGGTGGTGGGGCGTCGCCAAGCGCTTGCCGACGCCCACCTGCGTGCTGTCAAGGGGTGAATGCGCCACTTCGACCGGGAGGTAGTTGTGACGCGTTGGACTCCGAAGGATGTTAAGGAAGCCGCTATTGAGCGCGTGGTGGCAGGTGAGGCAGTTAGTCTCGTCGCGCGTGATGTGGGTGTGGGTCCCGATACGGTTTACGGTTGGTTGAGGGTAAGAGGTGTCGAGCCTCCTGGCAGGCGTGCGAGTCGTCTGCGTGATCCGTTTGTCCGTGAGGCTGTTGGGTTGGTGCGTGCAGGTATGTCGATCAATCAAGCAGCACAGACTGTTGGAATATCGACTGGCTTGCTTCACAGCAGGTTAAAGAAAGCTGGTGTAATCGAAGTGCGGCCTAGACGCGCCCACTTGTCACCTGATGAACGTGCCCAGGCCGTGGAGCGAGTGCTTGCTGGTGAGAACTGTCAGACAGTGGCTGATGCTATCGGTGTGCATCCTTCTACCGTGTATGAGTGGATAAGGAAGCAGCGGTATGCGAAGTCACGCCGGCAGCGACATCGCCGAACGCCTGATGAGGCGGTGGTGTCTATACCAGATACAGGCAAGAAGCTGGGTAAAGATTCTGGTATGCCAGCACCGATGAAAACTCAAGCCGTCGATGGATTTCCTAGTGGCGTATTCGACAAACACGCCTTAGTAGGGCGTGGTCGCAGGCTTACTGTTGAAGACCGTGTTGCTATTGAAGCGGGATGTCGTGTCGGTGATTCGGCACGAGCCATCGCGCAGAAAATCAATAGGCACCACAGTGTCGTCGCCCGTGAAATCACCCGTAATGGTTGGAAGATCGTCGATGAGGACGGCGCAGAGCAGCTGCGGTATAACGCCCACGGCGGAATCAAGCGCTATGCGCCGCTCACCTGCAGGTTGCGGGTTTTAGGTCTGGGGAAATGCGGTGTGCGCTGGAGGCGTCGAAGTCGGTCGCCTAAGTCAATACTCATCAATGCTCGCCGCGTAGCAGTTTGAAGACGATTGAATCGTCCTTACGCCCCACTCCCTCGCGATGTCCTCTGATATAAAGTTGCTCCGCCGTAACTGCAAGTGGTACTTCTTGGTGTACTTCTCGTGCAGCTTCCCCGACTAGTCCCATATCCTTCACAAAGATATCGAGTGCACTACGCACCTCATCAAAGGCCTCATCAACCATCCTCTGCCCGCGATCACCAAACATAAAGCTAGCTGCAGCTCCTGTTCCAAGCACCTTGTGCACCCGGGAGACTTCCAGCCCCATCGAATCCGCTAGAGCTAGTGCTTCGCCAGCAGCTGCGATATGGACGCCGCACAACAGCTGATTTACGATCTTGAAACGCTGGCCGTCGCCAGGACGTTCGCCGACTACGGGGGCGTTTGACGCCATTGCATCCAGAAGTGGCTGAACGACGGCCACAGCGGAACTGTCGCCAGACACCATCATGAGTAGATCCCCTGTTTTTGCTCGTGCGACGCCGCCAGACACTGGTGCGTCAACGACATGTACGCCTGTACCCGCAAGGCCATCAACAGCTTGTTCAATGGCCTTCGGGCCGACGGTCGCCATAATGAGAATTACTGAACCTTGAGAAAGGTGAGGGGAAATTCCTTCTTCTCCGAATAGGACGGATTGCAACTGGTCTCCAGTTGCCACCATAATCGCGGTGACGTCGGCACCAGAAACAGCCTCACGAGCGTTAGAGGCAGCGCTCACTTGAGGTGCTACTGATTCGAGTGAAGAGGGCTGGACGTCAAATGCCGTGACGCTCATTCCAGCTGATGCGGTTGCGAGGGCCATTGGCCCTCCCATGGCGCCGAGCCCGATCCAGGCAACTTTTGGAGTGGTGCGCACTTAAAACTCCCTTGAGTGTAAAAATAAATTGGTAGGTACTGTGAAATTTTCCAGCTAATCTACTCTCGGTGTATGTAGTCATCGGGTAGATTCGCAGTTTTTGATATGCGGATTAAGGTTGGCCCTATTCTTTAGTGAGAAAAGGATAAGCCTAAGCATCTGTCGTGGCAGCTCGTAGCCTTTCAACGACCTCTGCCAAAGCCTCCTTACCGCCTACATTTCCCGGGAAAACTACGTACGGTACTCCGATCACGTCTTCAGGAGCTTCGGTAGCAGTAAACAAGCTAATCTGCCCCTCATAAAACTGACCTTGGACCTTGGCACGCTGAATCCCGAGGCCCGAAGCCGCTACCTCGTGGGATGTAATACCTCCCTTGGCGACGACCCAGGCTGGACGTGCTTCCCTTGCTGCTTGCACCACTGCAACGACTGCATCAGAGACTTGTCGTGCGATCGCGAGAGATTCAGCCTTTGACTCTGTCCTAATCAGTTCTCGACTCGTGTACAGGACGCAATCGGAACTCGCTAGCGCTTCTCTCACACGCATTGAAACCTCATCGATATGCTGCTCACGGGATCCTGAATCGAGCAGCTTAGGAACCTGCAGCTCAAACTCATGGAGATTGCTTCGCTGCTGAAGTACTGCAAGCTGTTGGCTCGTGAGCCCTACGTGTGAGCCAACGACGACGAGCCCATGAGCTGTGCGTGATGGATCAATTTCTAAGGAATCAGAAGTAATCAGTTGAGCGTTTCGCTGCCCAGCTAGGGAGCGAACGAAGGAAGGGCCGCAACGAGTCACAAACACTTTGCCCTGTTCTTCGAGTTCTGCCACTGCTTCTGACACGATATCCATGTCGGAATATTCGGTGGCATTAACTATTATCCAGCGTCGATTCTTCGCCTCGACGAGCTTTGCCTTGACCGTTTCTACGCCACCGTCGCGGATATCGGTGAGACTTATTGAGACACACTCCTCCGCGCGGACTATCCCACCAGACCTCTCTTCAAGAAAGTCCGCAAGGTTCGAGTGGGAATACCCAAATGTTGCGTCGTTCGCAAAGTCAGTGTCCTCCACCTGTTGCGCTTTTCCGTCCACTATGGCGAAGTGAACATCATTTTTAGTGAATCGGCCTGCTTCAATCATCGCCGGGCAGAACAAAAAGCCATCTACTTCGATGTTGTGCTCCGCAAGCGCATCAGCAATTGCATTTGGCTCTGCGATTACGTGGCCGCGAAGCGTTGAATCCGAGCGAGAAACAACATGTAGGCCGCGGCAGTCTTCCAAGCGTTCGACTACGGACCCAACCATTTTGCGGTTGATTTCTACGGCAGCGTCTTCATCGAGGGCGCGCGAATTCGTGAGGACAAAACACGCTGAACCTCGGTTCTGTAGCACCTCGGCCGGAATAGATGGATCAGTATCGAGGGCCACTTCGACGTTCGAAACGCACTGTGAGCCAGTAGGGTCGTCGTCAAGCACCAGAAGACGCCTCGATGGTGCCTCAAAAAGATTCATTTTTTCATGCCTTTCCATTACGCCATTGCTCCTAGTACTAGCCACAAGATTCCAACTACAACGAATCCAACTATTGACATGATCGTTGTCGTCACTGTGTAAGACTTCAACGCTGATGCGGTATCTACTTGGAAGTAGCGGCTCCACACCCAGAACAAAGAATCATTTACATGGCTAAATGCCATCGAGCCGATGCCGACAGTCACAGTCACCAGTGCTACTTGCAATCCATTAAGCTCCAGGGAGGCAATCATTGGTGCCACTAATGGGGCAGTTGTAAGTGCCGCAACGGTTGCGGACCCTTGGGCTGCGCGAATAAAAGCTGCAAGCAACCATGCCAGCACGAGCACTGGTAGCCCCGTGGACACCAGCAAATCAGCTACAGCATCGGCAACACCGGTTTCAGTCAAGACTTTGCCGAAGGTCCCCCCTGCGCCAGTGATCAAGATGACTGCGGCCGTAGCAGGAAGTGCCGAGGCTACAACGTCCTCTACCTGTTCCTTGCCCCAGCCACGTGCAAAACCTAAGACCCCAGTCGCGAATATGACGCCAATGAAAAGAGCGATGGGAGAGTCACCAACGAAGCCCAGGAAATCCCGTACTGCGGTACCTTCATCAAGCATGAGTGTAGATACGGTGCCACCCATAATGAGCACAAGAGGGAGGAGAATCGTGGCAAGAACGAGCCCCACTGACGGTGCCCCTCCATCATCAACTTCGACGTCTTGGTTTGCGGTAGTTCCGGCGGCTTGACTACCAACAGCTGGCACCGGAGAAAAAACCTTCTTGACTATGAAACCTGAGAACACTTGGCCTACCAGCCACATAACGACGGCAGGAATCAGACCAAGTAAAAGAACCATGCCTACATCAGCTTGCATCAGCTCTGAGGCGCCAACGATTCCAGGGTGCGGTGGGAGAACTACATGCACTGTTAGCAAAGCAGCAACTACAGGCAAGGCGTAGGCAAGCATATTTGTTTTTCCACCCATTCGACGGGCCACGGCAAGTGTGATTGGAACGAGCACGATTGTCGCTACATCAACAAAGACCGGAATACCAAAAATAAATGAGGCAGCGCCTAGTGCCCATGGTGCGCGCTTCTCGCCGAAGTTTTTCTCAAGAGAACGAGCTAGTACTTCAGCGCCACCTGAGACTTCCACTATTCGACCGAGCATTGCACCAAGCGTGACAATGAGAGCGACACCTCCGAGTGTTCCTCCCATACCATCTTTGAGTAGAGGTACAACTTCCGAAAGCGGTACGCGCGCTGCAAGTGCCAAAGCGATCGACACAAGTAGCATCGCGATAAATGGATGGGTCTTTGCTCTAATGATCAAAAAGAGAATGAGAGCTACCGCAGCAATGCCGAGCAGCACGAGCGTTGTTGGGGACATTAGAAATCCTCCTCGGTTCCAGAAACTTGGTGAAAGGCAATAAGCCCGCAAGGGTGCCGCCCATTCAGTCCTTGACAAGAATAAAAGACTCAATGTGAGGTGTCTTACGGTAGGATGTTAAAAGTATCTCACATCACTTGCATTGAGGGGAGTCTACCTATGATTGATGCGCGTGCGCTAAATATAAATTCTGCTTTGTTTTTCGAACGCTTATTGCTATAGAAAAGCCTCATCACTTCCGCAGTGCATTGGTTCACGAAAGTGGTTTATGACTTTCTTATTCCTCCCTATCGGAAGGAATTCACCCCATTTTCTATGCCATGGTCTTCAGAACCTTTTCTTGGCTGTTAGTGACTGGCGAAGCCCATCCTCAATACGAGAGGGGCGGGGCGCTGGCGGCCACTACATTCTTCATAAGGAGCAAGTATGAACATCGTTATCACTGGAGGTGCGGGTTTTCTCGGGACCCTGCTTATTCAGCATTTTCTTTCCGAGGCAGACCACGGCAAGCTTGATTTGAACGAGATTGTTTCATTTGACCTTGCTGCTGCCCGGGTGTCAGATCCGCGCGTGCGCTCCGTGGTTGGAGAGATCACCGATCGAGAGACTGTCCTACAAGCAATCACTGGAGAAACTGATGCAGTTATCCATTTAGCAGCCGTGCTTTCGGGTGGTTCGGAGGCGGATTTTGATTCGGCATTGAGTGTCAACATAGATGGCACTCGTTGTCTTCTCGAGGCCGTGCGTCATACTCGTAGCGCTAAGGGGGCTCATCCTGCACGGTTCGTCTTCACGAGCTCTCTTGCCGTGTTTGGGGGCAGTCTTCCGCAAGTAATGCCTGAATACTGGGCCACTCAGCCTGACTCTACCTATGGGGCAACCAAGTCCATTGGAGAGCTGCTTGTCAATGAGTATGGACGAAAAGGCTTCGTAGATGCTCGCATTTGCCGACTCCCTACGATCTCGGTGCGACCTGGTAAACCGAATTCTGCCGCGAGCTCATTTGCTAGCGGGATCATTCGTGAGCCTCTTAACGGTGTGCCGTCGGAGGTCCCCGTGCCGCACGATACGAGAATGTGGCTTGCATCGCCGCAAGTAGCAGTTCGTAATCTTGGAAGGGCACTCTTAGTTGAAGGCTCAAAACTCGGCTCGTGGAGAGTTATGAATCTTCCAGGAATTTGTGTCACGGTTGGCGAAATGCTGGATTCGCTTGAGCGTGTGGCTGGCTCTGAAACGAGAAAGCTTGTTAGTGACAAGCCTGATGAGAGTATTGCTGCGATAGTTACAAGCTGGCCGGGAAATTTCGATGTGTCAAGAGTGGAAGCCTTAGGTTTTGAACGTGATCGTGATTTCGATTCAATGGTGCAGCAATACCAGGATGACTTCTTGAGCTAGTTAGCCCGGGGTATTGGTGGCTTCGTTCTTCGATTGCGAACGACTGATTGAGTTTCGTCTTTTTCTGCGTGCCTCTTTCCCGGGACTTCAGTGGTTGACTAGGCGACCTGGTAGAAACCCTGGCTGGAATACGGGATGGGAGCATGATCCCTCCCCTGCACTTTGTCCACTCGCGTGGGTTGGCCCAGGCCAAACCGGCTCTTCCGGTTTTGGGGTGCGTAGCGG